>NZ_JAVRHI010000193.1:0-55032 GCF_034105845.1 Streptomyces sp. CRN 30
GCCCCGACCCCGACCCCGACCCCGGCCGACGGCCCGTCGCCCTCATCCGTGTCGCCCTCGCCCATGTCCCCCTCGCCGCCCCCGGGGACGGAGTCCCTCGGCGACCGCGACCGGTACCGGCTTCTCCGGCGGCTCAATCCCAACGGGCGGCTCTGGCTGGCCGAGGACACCGTCACCGGCCGTACCGTGTCGGTCCGGCTGCACGACCGGACCGACGACCCCGCACGCCACGAGGAGTTCCTCCGGGACGCCCGGCACCTGCTCCGCGTCGACCACCCGGGCGTCGTCGCCGTCCTCGACGCCGGGGTCCACGGCGACCGGCCCTACGTCGTCATGGAGCACCTCGACGGCATCGCCCTGAACACCCTCACCCGGCCGTACGGCCACCGCCTGCCCGCACCGCTGACCGTGAGCATCGCCGCCCAGCTCGCCCGAGCGCTGACCGCCGTGCACGAGGCGGGCGCCGCGCACGGGGCGCTGGACCTCACCCGGGTCGTGCTGCTGCCGGACGGCACGGTCCGGCTCAGCCTCTTCGCGCCGGGCCGGGGCGGCCGCCCGGGAAGCCGTGTGAAGGACCTGCACGCCCTCGCCGAACTGCTGTTCCTGCTGACGTCGGGCCGCCCTCAGCCGACCACGCCGGTCGACGCCCGGCGGCTCGGGCACCTGCCGGGCCCGCTGCGCGAGCCGTTCGCGTACGCGCTGGACCTGCTGATGTCCCCCTCTCCCCCGGCCCAGACCCGGGGCCGGGACCTCCTCACGGACCCGGATCTGCTGCGGACCGCGCGCGAGGCGTACGACCGGCGGTCCTACCGCGCCCTCGGCCCGCTCCGCGTCGACACGCCGCTCGGCACCCCGGAACCGGCGCCGGACGTCCGCGCGTTCCTCGCCCTGCTGCTGCTCAAGCACGGCCGCATCGTCACCCACGACGAGCTGCGGTGGGGCCTGTGGGACCCGGGCGACGAACCGCGCGACCCCCGGGCCGCGCTGCGCCGGGCGGCGGGGGCGCTGGCCGAGGCGCTCGGTCCCGGCGTACTGGCCACCCCCTCGCACGGCTACGCGCTGCACACCAGCGCCGACTTCGTGGACGTACTGCACTGCGAGGAACTGGTCCGGCGGGCCGACGCGGCCGGTACGGACGCCGAGGCGCGCGGGCTCGTCGCCGAGGCGCTGGGCCTCTGGGGCGACGGTGACCCGCTCGGCGACGTGCCGGGCCCGGCGGCCCGCACCGCCCGCACCCGGCTCTCCCGGCTCCGGCTCGCCCTGCACGCCCGCCTCGCCGGGCTCGACCTGGCGCTCGGCGACGCCGAACGGGCCGCCGGCGACCTCGCCGGCCTGCTGCACACCCACGGGTTCCACGACACCTTCCTGCGTCTCCGTCTGACGGCGCTGCGCCGCCTGGGCCGCCTCGACGAGGCGCTCGACGCCTTCGAGGACTACGAACTGTCCGGCGGCACCGACCCCGACCTGCTGGCGCTCGGCCGGGAGCTGCGGGAGGAGCACGCCGACCCGGCGGACGGGCCGGACGACCCCCGCGCGTACCGCGGGCTCCCGCGCGGCCTTCCGTCGGACGGCTCCCCGGACACCACCGTGGCCGCCCCGGACGAACTGCCCGAGGGACCGTTCCCGACGGAGGACGAGCAGTGGACGCCACGGCTCATGGAGGAGTTCCGGGAGGAGTCCGACGAGACGGACGGAGAGACGGACGGGGAGACGGACGGGGACACGGCCGAGGACTCCCTGTTCACCGTGGACGAGTTGGAGGGACTGGCCGAGGCGGAACCGCCGCCGGAGCCGGACGAGGACGACGGCCCGGAGGAGGGCTGGTGGCCCCCCGAGGAGGACGGGGAGGACGGGGAGGACGACAGGGGCCTCCACCACTGCGTCCGCTACGACCTCGTCGACGGCCCGCGCGGCGAGGAGGCGGACGCGGCGCTCGGCCGGCTGGCGGCCGAACTCCTCGCGGCCGGCGGCCTCGCCGACGGCACGTACCGGCTGCGGACCGAGCCCGGCGCCGTCCTCGTCGTCCTGGAGCCGGGCGCCCCGGTCGCCGGGCTGCTCCGGGCGACCGTGGACGGCCTGCCCGGCCGGCTCGCGCACGTGGGCGGGCTGCGGCTGCGGGCGGAGTTCTGGGAGGTGTGGTTCCGGCCGGACGGACGCGAGGAGCAGGTGGAGCGGGCCCGCCCCGAGTCCGTACGGGCGGCCCTGGACGCCGCCCGCGCCCAGGCGGTCGTCGCCGTCTCCGACACGTTCTACTTCGAGCAGGTCGTCGGCGTGTTCGACGACACGTTCGACGACGGGGCGCCCTTCTCCCCGGAGGCGTTCGACGAACTCCGCGACGAGACGGGCTGGTACCACCTGGTGCCGGGCACCGCCCGGCCGCCCGCCGCCGGACCCGTACGGGGTCCCTTCCTGATGCCGTCCGCGGGCTGGGTCCCGCCGCCCCCGCACTCCTCCGAGGCGGTCGTCGTCCTGCTGCCCGGGGACACCGCGCTGCCGCCGGACGCCGACCGGGTCCGCGCCGCGCCCGCCGCCGAACGGGCGACGTGGCGGTACTGCGAGGTCGACCTGAGAGCGCGGCACCTCGTCGTCGACGCGGCCGCCGGTGTCGAGGCGACGTGGCGGGTCGAGGACCCCGTGGCGGCCGTCGCCGACCCCGACCCGCGGGCGTTCCTCTCGCACGCCCTGAACCGGGCCCGCCGCACCGCGGGACGCCACCTGGGCAACGTCCTCACCGGGTGGCGGGTACCCGGCTACGCCGTCGAGTGGACGGTCCCGCCGCCCCTCGCCGCCCGGACCGGTCCCGGCGCCGCGCCCACCCCGGAGTCCCTGATCGGCGGCGCCCGCTGCGTGCTGCTCGGCTTCGACGACGTGGTGGCGCGGCTGTACCGGCCGGGGGCGGAACGGGAGGTGCTCCTGGACGTCATGCGGCTGCTGGCGGAGGAGCGCGACCCCGAGGACGCGCTGTCCGGGCGGAACCCGCTCCCCCGGGTGGAGCGAGAGACGTCGGAGACCTACGCCGGGACCCTGGACCTCGTCCGCTCGCTAGCGGGGCACCGGCTTGACCGCGAGGTCCGCCTGCGGCTCGCCCGGCACGAGGAGCGGGCGGCGCGCACGGCACGGCCCACCCCGCTCGCCCACCGGCTGATCCGGGCCCTGCACACCCGGGAGGTGCCGCTCGCCGTGGTGACCGACCGGGCGCCCGCCCCGGTCACCGGCTATCTGCGCCGCCGCGAGCTGCTGGTCTGCGTGCCCGGCGGCGTCCACGGCCGGGGCGAAGACCTCACCGGGCTGATGCCCGACCCCGACGTCCTGCGCCGCGCCCTGGAGGAACTCGGCGCCGCGCCCGGCGAGTGCGTGCTCGTCGGGTCGTCCGTCGCCGAGCAGGCCGCCGCGCGCTCCGTGGGCCTGCCCTTCATCGGCCACTGGCCCACGGAACGCGTCCGGCACGGGCTGCGCGCGGCGGACCCCGACGCCGTTCTCGTACCGGACCTGAGCGCCGTACTGGACGCAGCCCTGACCCGCTGAGCACGGCACCCGGGGACGGCACCCGGGTACGGGACCGCCCGTTCGGCGGCACCCCGCCCGGCCCCCTCCGGCGGGCGCCGGCCGGGACCGGCCCGCACGATGCCAGGGAGGCCGGCCCTCCGCCGGTCCGCACGGTCTGCGCTCTCGGGAGGATCCGCCATGACCGCCACTCTGGAGCAGCTGCGGCGCTGCCACTTCGCCGTCGACCTCGGCGCGGCGCGGACCCGCGTGTACGTCAAGGGCGCCGGGCTCGTCGTCGACCAGCCGTCGGCCGCCGCCGTCAACACGCGCAGCGGCGCGCTCATCGCCGTCGGGGAACTCGCGGAGAAGATGACCGGCCGCACCCCGGACTACATCCGCGTCGTGCGGCCCGTCTCGGGCGGCACCGTCGTCGACATCGAGATGGCCCAGCGGATGCTGCGCCACCTCCTCGGCGACAAGATCCGCCGGGCGCTGCGCCGCAAGCCGCGGCTGCGGGCCGCGGTCTGCACCCCGCACGAGGCCGACCCGCTCGCCCAGCGCGCCGCCATCGAGACGCTGGTCGGGCTGGGCGCGCGCCGGGTCGAACTCGTCGACACGCTCATCGCCGCGGCCGTCGGCTGCGGACTGCCGGTGGAGCAGCCCGAGGCCACCATGATCATGGTGTGCGGGGCGCACGCCACGCAGGTCGCGGTGTTGTCGCTCGGTTCGATCGTGACGGCCGCGCGCATCCCGGTGGGCGGCGAGGCGGTGGACGCGGCGATCGTCCAGCACCTGCGTCACCAGCACGAACTGGTGCTGCCCAGCCAGTCCGTACGGCCGTTGCAGCTCGCCCTGTCGGGTACGGGGCTGACCTCGCAGGGCCCGGCGTCCACCGAGATCCACGGCCGGGACGTGGCGACCGGCCTCGCCCGCAGCGTGCAGGTCGACACCGCCGCCGTGCGCCACGCGATCCAGACGCCGCTGACGGCGGTCCTGGACGGCATCGGCCGGGTGCTGCGGGACTGCCCGCCCGACCTGGTCGCCGACCTCGCCGACCGGGGCATCATGATGGTCGGCGGCAGTGCGCTGCTGCCCGGCTTCGACCAGATGCTGCGTCAGGCGACCGGCATGCCGGTGCACATCGCCGAACGCCCGGAGCTGTGTGCCGTACAGGGCCTCGGCACCATGCTGGAGGGCAAGGTCGAGCCGCTGGCGCTGCACCCGACCGCGGGCTGACCACCGCCCCCCATGACAGGCCCGCCGTCCCTCCCTCTCCCTCTCCCTCTTCCTCTTCCTCTTCTCGACGCGGTCCTCGCCGTCGGCACCGCCCCCGACCCGCCCACCGCCCTGCGCCGCCTGGTCACCACCGCCGCCGCCCTGACCGGCGCGACGTCGGCGTCCCTGCACCCGCCACCGGACACCCCGGACCACCTGCCGAATGCCGCGAACGGCCCCCGGACCACGAGCGGCCCCCGGACCGGAGGCGGCACACAGGCCGGAGGCCGGGAGCGGCCCGGTGACGGGACCGCTGACAGGCCCGGCGCGGCGGCAGGGCGCCGGCTGCGGGTTCCGGTCCGTGCCGGTCACGAGGACTGCGGTGAGCTGCTGCTGACCCGGGCGCACGGCGCGCCGTTCACCCCGGACGACGAGCGGACGGCGCGGCTCCTGGCCGTCCAGGCCGGTATCGCGCTCGGCCACGCCCGGCTGCGCGAGACGGCCCGGCAGCGCGAGCGCTGGATCGAGGGCGCGGCGGCCGTCACCACCGCACTGCTCGCCGGGGAGGGCGCCGACGACGCCCTGACGACGGTCGCCGAACGGGCCCGGCGGCTCGCCGACGCCGGCGCGGGGGTGATCCTCCAGCCGACCGCGGCGGGCGGCATGGAGATCGTGACCGTCTCCACCCCCGACGACCCGGCGGGCGTCGTCGGCACCGTCATCGAGCCCGGCAGCCCGGTCCTGGTGCAACTCCTCGGCGGCGAACCGGTGTTCCTGGAGGACTCGGCGACCGACCCGAGGATGACGACCCGGGTGCGGCACCGGTTCGGGCCCAGCATGATGCTGCCGCTGCAGGCGGAGGGCCGGCTGATCGGCACGCTGGCCCTGCCGCGCCGGCGCGGGGAACGCCCGTACACCGCCGTGGAGCGGCAGCTCGCGACGCAGTTCGCCTCGCAGGCCGCGCTCGCGCTGGTCCTCGCCGACGTGCACCGCGGCCGGGCGCGCCTCGCGGTCTACGAGGACCGCGACCGGATCGCCCGGGACCTGCACGACCTGGTGGTGCAGCGGCTCTTCGCCACCGGGATGACGCTGGAGGCCACCCGGCGCCGCCCCGACGCGGACGATGTCGGCTCCCTCCTGGACGGGGCGGTGGACGAACTCCGTTCCACGGTGCGGGAGGTCCGCACCGCGATCGTCGCGCTGCGCCAGCCGCCCGCCGGGCCGCCGACGGGGCTGCGCGGCCGGGTGCTGCGCGAGGCCGCGGTCGTCGCCGCGCGGCTCGGCTCCCCGCCGTCCACGCACTTCACGGGCGCCGTCGACCACCGCGTACCGGACGAGGCCGCCGACCGGCTGGTCTCCGCGCTGCGCGCCGCCCTCACCGCGGCACTGGACCGTCCGGGCGTGTCCCGCGTACGGATCTCCGTGGACGCGACGGCGACCGGACCGGACGGCCGGGCGGCGGTCGTGCTGACGGTGTCCGACGACGCGGGGTCCGGGGAGCCGCCGTTCACGTGGCGTGCGCCGCTGTAGGCACCTGAGGCCCCGGACGTGTACGTGTGCGCGGTGCGGGCAGGCGCAACAGCGTCGCCTCCGGCCCGGCGGCGACCACGAGGACGGACGAAGCCAGGACGCGGACCGACGGGGCGGTGACATGACCTCAGCGGCGGCATCCGGCCCGACCCGCCGGACGGCGCGCCCGGCCGTCGAGTGCCGGGTGGAGGCGGAGCGGGCCCTGCTCGTCCCGCGCGGCGACCTGGTCCAGGGGTGTGTGGAGGCGCTGGCCGAGGCCCTCGCCGGGCTGCCGGACGGGATCACCCACATCCATGTGGACATGACGCACGTGACGTTCATGGACGGCACCGGGCTGCGCTTCCTCGACCTCCTCGACGGCCACGGGCACCGGCGGCGGGTACGGGTGACGACGGCGCACTGGCACGGCCAGCCGCGCCGGACCCTGGAGCTGAGCGGCCTGCCCACCGACGATCCGCTGCGCGTCCCGGACCGCCCGGGGGACGGCGCGGAGCGGGTGCGGGTGCTGCTGGAGGAGGTGGAGCAGTTGCGGCGGGCGATCGCCTCCCGGCCGGTGATAGACCAGGCCCGGGGCGTGCTGATGGCCGTCCACTCCTGTACGCCGGACCAGGCGTGGCACATTCTGCGGGAGGCGTCCCAGCTGTCGAACACCAAGCTCCGCTCGGTCGCCGAGTGGGTCACGGCCAGTGCCGGCGACGAGGGTCCGCCCCCGCCGCCGGAGGTCCGCGCGGCGCTGCGGACGGCCCTGTTCCGCCACGGCCACTGACGGCCGGGAGCCGGACCACGCTCCCGGCCGCGTGCGCGCGGTCAGACAGCGGCGGTGCCGAGGACCCCGGCGGGGACGAGGGAGCGCGGGGAGGTGGCGGGGTTGCCGACCTCCAGCGCGCCCAGCAGCCCTTCGAGCAGCGGCGCGGCGGGGACACCGCCGGACGGCCCGGGGACGGTGTGCGCGGCCTGGGCGGCGGGGGCGGCCGACAGCAGGGCGACGGCGAGAACGGAGACGCAGGCGAGTTTTCTGATCATGCCGTGCTGAACGAGCGGACGCGCCCCCGGGAAAGTCCGGCAAGCGGGTGACACGGCAGGTTTCAGGCGGACGCCCAGGTGAAAACGTTCCTGCGCCGAAGCGCTGTGGTGGGGCGGGTGGGACTCGAACCCACGGCCGGCGGATTATGAGTCCGCTGCTCTAACCGGCTGAGCTACCGCCCCATAGCGGCGTGTCGCGTACACGTGTGCGCGCCGTCTGCCGCAGCATAGCCGCTCATACGATCTCCTGCTTCGGATGGTCGGCTTCCTCACGTGGCGCACCACGGGGCGGCCAAGTGACGGACATGAAAAAGGACCCCGAAGGGTCCTCGTTCACCATGCTCCCCCGACTGGACTCGAACCAGTAACCTGCCGGTTAACAGCCGGCTGCTCTGCCAATTGAGCTACGGAGGACCGAGCTCCCCGGACTGGACTCGAACCAGTAACCTGCCGGTTAACAGCCGGCTGCTCTGCCAATTGAGCTACCGAGGAATGCCTCGTCGCATCGAACGTGACTCCCTGGGTATCCGCCAGGGGGCGCTTGCTCGCTGCGACACATACATTAGCGCAAGCAGGGGGGTGCTCCGCCAATCGGTACTCCTCGGCGCCGCAGACACGAGGCAAGGGAAGGATGGCCGCCATGCGTTACCGGCTCACGTTCGTCGTCGGACTCGCCGTGGGATACGTACTGGGCACGAAGGCAGGGCGGGAGCGCTACGAGCAGTTGCGGAAGTCCGCCCGGCAGGTCGCGCAGAACCCCGCGGTCCGCAACACGGCGGAGTCGGCGGCCCAGCAGGGCCGTCACTTCGCGGACAAGGCGTACCACGCGGTGAGCGCGAAGGTCGGCGACCGCATGCCCGACTC
This sequence comes from Streptomyces sp. CRN 30, assembly GCF_034105845.1. Taxonomy (NCBI): domain Bacteria; kingdom Bacillati; phylum Actinomycetota; class Actinomycetes; order Kitasatosporales; family Streptomycetaceae; genus Streptomyces; species Streptomyces sp. CRN 30. The sequence continues at coordinate 8,119 of NZ_JAVRHI010000193.1, forward strand.
CGTCACGCAGCGGGTCCAGTCCCTGCGGGGACGGTCCGGTGCGGGTTCCACCGGCGACGACTGGGGAACCAGCGCCACGTGAAGATGCGCCGTTCCCCGCGCCCCCCCGAAGGGGCACGGGGAACGGCGCGAGCGACCACGACGGACCCGCGCCCGGCACACCACCTGCCCGAGCCGGCGCGGTGATGCGGCAGAATTTCGGTCATGGGGATAGTCGCCGGGCTGGACAGTTCGCCCGATTTCACTCGTATCGTCGTCTGCGACTCGGACACGGGCTCCGTGCTGCGGCAGGGCTACGCGCCGCACCCGCTGGAGAGCGCCGACGGTCAGGGCCGGCCCAGTGACGTCGACCCCCAGGCGTGGCTGCTGTCCCTCGGGGAGGCGGCCGGCGGGGGCCTGCTGGAGGGCGTGCAGGCCATCGGCGTCTCCGCGCAGGCCAACGCGGTCGTACCGCTGGACTCGCAGGGCAACACGGTCCGTCCCGCCCTGGTCGGCGGTGACCGGCGCGCGCAGGTCGCCGCGGCCGACCTGGTCGACGCGCTCGGCGGGCGCGAGGCGTGGGCGCACGCCGTGGGCTGTGTGCCGCAGGCCGCGCACGCGGTGACCAAGCTGCGCTGGCTGGCGCGGACCGAACCCGAGGCCGCCGCCCGGACCGCCGTACTGCTCCAGGCCCACGACTGGCTGGTGTGGCAGCTGCTCGGGCGGCCGATCCGGCGGACGACGGACCGGGGCGGCGCGTCGGGGACGGGGTACTGGTCCGCCGCGAGCGGCGGCTACCGGCCCGACCTGGTGGAGCTGGCCCTCGGGCATCAGGCGATGCTGCCGGAGGTGATCGGTCCGGCCGACGCGGCGGGGACCACTCCGGAGGGGCTGCTGATCTCCGCCGGGACCGGCGAGACGATGGCCGCGGCCTTCGGGCTCGGGATCGGGCTCGGTGACGCGGTGGTCTCGCTCGGCGCGTCCGGGTCGGTGATGGCCGTGCACTCCGAGCCGCTCGTCGACCAGTCCGGGATGATCACCTCGCTGGCCGACGCGACCGGCATGCACCTGCCGGTGGTCACCACCCTGAACGCCGTACGGACCCTGCGCGGCACCGCCGAGCTGCTCGGGGTGCCCGATCTGGAGGGCCTGTCCGACCTGGCGATGAAGTCCACCCCGGGGGCGCACGGCCTGGTGCTGCTGCCCTATCTGGAGGGCGAGCGCACGCCGCACCTGCCGCACACCGCCGGGACCCTCGCGGGGCTGCGGCGGGAGGCGATGAAGCCGGAGCACCTGGCGCGGGCCGCGTTCGAGGGGATGCTGTGCGGGCTGGCCGACGCCCTGGACGTGCTGCGCGGCCGGGGCGTGGACGTACGGCGGGTCTTCCTGCTGGGTGCGGCGGCCGAGCTGCCCGCGGTGCAGGCGGCGGCGCCCGCGCTGTTCGGGACCCAGGTCGTCGTACCGCAGCCCGCGGACTACGGGGCGATCGGCGCGGCCCGGCAGGCCGCCTGGGCGCTCGGCGCCTCGCGCGGGACGCTGGACGCGCGGACTCCGCCGCCGTGGCAGGGGGCGGTGGCGCAGGTGCTGGAGCCGGGCGAGGAGCTGGCGGTGGGTCAGGCGGTGCGGCAGCAGTTCGTGTCGGTCCGTGAGCAGACACATCCGGGCGCGTTCCGGCCGTGAGCGGGCAGGGGGCGGCCGCCGACGGTCAAGGGTCGCCCATGGGTGGCTCATGAGTGCGCTCTGTTGGGTTAATCGGTTGAGGTAACGCGGGTGGAGTGTCCGACGATAGGGGCCAGGGGCGACCGCCCGCCCCGCCCGCCGACCCCGAGAGACCCAGCGTGCTCATACGACTGTTGCGGACCTACCTCAGGCCCTACAAGAAACCCATCGCCCTGCTGGTGGCGCTGCAATTGCTGCAGACCTGCGCCACCCTCTACCTGCCGACCCTGAACGCCGACATCATCGACGACGGTGTCGTCAGCGGCGACACCGGTTACATCCTGCGGCACGGCGCCCTGATGATCGGAATCTCGCTGGCGCAGGTCGTGTGCAACATCGGGGCCGTCTTCTACGGCGCCCGGACCGCGGCGGCGCTCGGCCGGGACGTGCGCGGTGCCGTCTTCGACCGGGTGCAGTCCTTCTCGGCCCGTGAGTTCGCCCGCTTCGGCGCGCCGTCGCTGATCACCCGGACCACCAACGACGTGCAGCAGGTCCAGATGCTGGTCCTGATGACGTTCACGCTGATGGTGTCGGCGCCCATCATGTGCGTGGGCGGGGTGGTGCTGGCGCTCGGTCTGGACGTGCCGCTGTCCGGGGTGCTGGTGGCGGTGGTGCCCGTGCTGGTTCTCTGCGTGACGCTGATCGTGCGGCGGCTGCGGCCGCTGTTCCGGTCGATGCAGGTCCGCCTGGACACCGTGAACCGGGTGCTGCGCGAGCAGATCACCGGCAACCGCGTGATCCGCGCGTTCCTCCGCGACCCGTACGAGGAGCGGCGGTTCCGCAAGGCCAACGCGGACCTGACCGAGGTGGCGCTGGGCACGGGCAATCTGCTGGCGCTGATGTTCCCGGTGGTCATGACCACGGTGAACCTGTCGTCGATCGCGGTGGTGTGGTTCGGCGCGCACCGCATCGACAGCGGCGGGATGCAGATCGGCGACCTGACGGCGTTCCTCGCCTATCTGATGCAGATCGTCATGTCCGTGATGATGGCCACCTTCATGTTCATGATGGTGCCGCGCGCGGAGGTGTGCGCCGAGCGCATCGAGGAGGTCCTGGACACCGAGAGCAGCGTGGTGCCGCCGAAGGCGCCGGTGACCGAGTTGCGCCTCCACGGCCGGCTGGAGATCCGGGGCGCGGGCTTCCGCTACCCGGGTGCCGAGGAGCCGGTGCTCAAGGACATCGACGTGGCGGCCCGGCCGGGTGAGACGACCGCTGTCATCGGCTCGACCGGCAGCGGCAAGACGACGCTGCTGGGGCTGGTGCCCCGGCTGTTCGACGTCACCGACGGCGAGGTGCTGGTGGACGGGACGGACGTACGGACCCTGGACGCGAAGGTGCTGGCCCGGACCGTCGGACTGGTGCCGCAGAAGCCGTACCTCTTCGCGGGGACGGTCGCGACCAATCTGCGCTACGGCCATCCGGACGCGAGCGACGAGGAGCTGTGGCACGCGCTGGAGGTGGCGCAGGCCAAGGAGTTCGTGGAGCGGCTCGAAGGCGGTCTGGACGCGCCGATCGCGCAGGGCGGCACCAACGTCTCCGGCGGGCAGCGGCAGCGGCTCGCGATCGCGCGGACGCTGGTGCAGCGCCCGGAGATCTACCTCTTCGACGACTCCTTCTCCGCCCTGGACTACGCCACGGACGCCGCCCTGCGCGCGGCGCTCGCCCGGGAGACCGCCGAGGCGACCGTCGTGATCGTCGCGCAGCGCGTGTCGACGATCCGGGACGCCGACCGGATCGTCGTCCTGGACGAGGGCCGGGTGGTCGGCACCGGCCGGCACCACGAGCTGATGGCGGACAACGACACCTACCGGGAGATCGTGCTCTCCCAGCTGACGGAAGCGGAGGCTGCCTGATGGCGGGGCCGGCGGGGCGGATGATGGCCGGGGGCGGCCCGGACACGCGGTCGATGGACTTCAAGAGCTCGGGCAAGCGGCTGGTGACGCGGTTCCGGCCGGAACGGGCGACGATCGGGCTGCTGCTGCTCTGCCTGGTGGTGAGCGTCGGCCTCAACGTGATCGGGCCGAAGATCCTCGGCAACGCCACCGACCTGGTCTTCGCGGGCATCGTCGGGCGGCGGTTCCCGGCGGGCGCGAGCAAGGAGGAAGTGCTCGCCTCGATGCGGGAGCGCGGGGAGGGGGGCGCCGCCGACATGCTGCGCTCCACCGACTTCACCCCGGGCGAGGGCATCGACTTCACGGCGGTCGGCAACGTGCTGCTGCTGGCGCTGGGCACGTTCCTGGTCGCGGGGCTGCTGATGGCGGTGGCGACGCGGCTGGTGAACCGGGCGGTGAACCGCACCATGTTCCGGCTGCGCGAGGACGTGCAGACGAAGCTGTCGCGGCTGCCGCTGTCCTACTTCGACAAGCGGCAGCGCGGTGAGGTGCTGTCCCGGGCGACCAACGACATCGACAACATCGGGCAGACCCTCCAGCAGTCGATGGGCCAGCTGCTGAACTCGCTGCTGACCATCGTCGGCGTGCTCGCGGTGATGTTCTGGGTCTCCTGGATCCTGGCGCTGGTCGCGCTGGTGACGGTGCCGCTGTCGTTCGTGGTGGCCACCCGGGTCGGCAAGCGGTCACAGCCGCACTTCGTGCAGCAGTGGCGCTCCACGGGCTCCCTGAACGCGCACATCGAGGAGATGTACACCGGTCACACCCTGGTGAAGGTCTTCGGGCGGCAGGAGGAGTCGGCGGCGCGGTTCGCCGAGCAGAACGAGGCGCTGTACGAGGCCGGGTTCAAGGCGCAGTTCAACAGCGGCGTGATGCAGCCGCTGATGATGTTCGTGTCGAACCTGAACTACGTGCTGGTCGCGGTGGTCGGCGGGCTGCGGGTCGCGTCGGGCTCGCTCTCCATCGGCGACGTGCAGGCGTTCATCCAGTACTCGCGGCAGTTCTCGATGCCGCTGACGCAGGTCGCGTCGATGGCGAACCTCGTCCAGTCGGGCGTGGCCTCCGCCGAGCGGGTCTTCGAGCTGCTGGACGCTCAGGAGCAGTCGCCCGACCCGGAGCGGGCCGAGAAGCCGGCCGCGCTGCGCGGGCGGGTGGCGCTGGAGCACGTGTCGTTCCGGTACGACCCTGAGAAGCCGCTGATCGAGGATCTGTCGCTGGCGGTGGAGCCGGGCCACACGGTCGCGATCGTCGGCCCGACGGGCGCCGGCAAGACGACCCTGGTCAACCTCCTCATGCGGTTCTACGAGGTGTCCGGCGGGCGGATCACCCTGGACGGCGTCGACATCGCGCGGATGTCCCGGGGCGACCTGCGCGCCGGGATCGGCATGGTGCTCCAGGACACCTGGCTGTTCGGCGGGACCATCGCGGAGAACATCGCGTACGGCGCCGCCCGCGAGGTGTCGCGGGGCGAGATCGAGGAGGCGGCGCGGGCGGCGCACGCCGACCGGTTCGTGCGCACGCTGCCCGACGGCTACGACACCGTCCTCGACGACGAGGGCACGGGCGTGAGCGCCGGTGAGAAGCAGCTCGTCACCATCGCCCGCGCGTTCCTGTCCGACCCGGTGATCCTGGTCCTGGACGAGGCGACGTCGTCGGTCGACACCCGTACCGAGGTGCTGATCCAGAAGGCGATGGCCAAGCTCGCCCACGGCCGGACGTCGTTCGTCATCGCCCACCGGCTCTCCACGATCCGCGACGCGGACACCATCCTCGTCATGGAGAACGGGGCGATCGTCGAGCAGGGCGCCCACGAGGAGCTGCTGGCGGCGGGCGGGGCCTACGCGCGGCTGTACAAGGCGCAGTTCGCGGAGGCGGTGGCGGAGGTCGACTAGCGGCCCCGCCGGCCGGGGGGGGCCGGTCCGGGCAGCCGGCTAGTCCAGGTAGCCCCTCAGCTGGTCCGCGAAGGCGTGGTCGCGGAGTTTGTTGAGGGTCTTGGACTCGATCTGCCGTATCCGCTCCCGGGTGACGCCGAAGATGCGGCCGATCTCCTCCAGGGTGCGGGGGCGGCCGTCGACCAGGCCGTAGCGGAGCTGGACGACCTTGCGTTCGCGTTCGCCGAGGGTGGAGAGCACCGCCTCCAGGTGTTCGCGCAGCAGCAGGAACGCCGCCGACTCCACGGGGCTGGTCGCGTCGCCGTCCTCGATCAGGTCGCCGAGGGCGACGTCGTCCTCCTCCCCCACCGGGGCGTGCAGCGAGACGGGCTCCTGGGCGAGCCTGAGCACCTCGCTGACCCGCTCGGGGAGCAGGTCGAGGTGGGCGGCGACCTCTTCCGGGCTCGGCTCGTAGCCGCGCTCCTGGAGCATGCGGCGCTGGACGCGGACGACCCGGTTGATCAGCTCCACGACGTGCACGGGGACCCGGATGGTGCGGGCCTGGTCGGCGAGGGCCCGGGACATGGCCTGGCGTATCCACCAGGTGGCGTACGTGGAGAACTTGTAGCCGCGGGCGTAGTCGAACTTCTCCACGGCCCGGATCAGGCCGAGGTTGCCCTCCTGGACGAGGTCGAGCATGGTCAGGCCGCGGCCGACGTACCGCTTCGCGACGGAGACGACGAGCCGCAGGTTGGCCTCGATGAGGCGGCGCTTGGCCATGCGGCCCATGACGACGAGCCGGTCGAGGTCGTGGGCGAGCCGGGTGTCCAGGTCGGTGGCGGTGGACAGCTTCTCCTCGGCGAACAGGCCGGCCTCGACGCGGCGGGCGAGTTCGACCTCCTCGGCGGCGGTCAGCAGGGGGATGCGGCCGATCTCCCGCAGGTACTGGCGGAACAGGTCCGAGGACGGCCCGCCCGTCTCCGTCCGCGTGGGCGGCGGCTCGACGGGTTCGGGCTCGGCGGCGGCCTGTTCCAGCGCCTCCGCGGGCGGTTCCTCCGGGTGGTGCGCGGCGCGGTTCTGTCCGGGCATCGCGACGAGCACGTCCGTCGCGGCGTCGGGCTCCGTGCCGTCGGTGGTGCTGCCTGTGGTGCTGCCTGTGGTGCTGTCGGTGCTGCTCTCGTTCTGGGCGAGGGTCTGGGTCTGCACGGGTGCGACCTCCAGGGTGATCGCTGCCCGGCCGTGCGGCAGCGGTACTTCGGGGGCGGAATCCGCGGCCTCGCCGCTTCCCGTCCCGTACGCGATGGTCGGAACCGCGGGGTTCTGGGACCCGTCGGTGACGGATCGGCCGCGCTCCGAGGACTGGCACCGGCACCAGTGTGGGGTACGACACATCTCCGCCACGAGGGGCGTGCGGTGACTTTTTGCGTCCGGTCCGTGACCGCGCGGTTATCTCACCGTACGGGTAGGCAGTCGGCCCGAGGGGAAACCGTCGGGTTCCGGTCAGAGGGCGGCGGCGCCGTGCTCGCGCAGGGTCTGGTCGTACTGCTGAAGGACCCACAGCTCGTTCTGGACGGCGGCCAGCTCGGCGGCGTCGCCGTGGGAGCCGAGGCGCGTCAGCCGCCCGGTGATGTCGCGGATGCGGCGCTCGACGGCGCGGCGGCGGACGGCGACCAGCTGGACGCCCGCGTACACCTCGTCGACGTCCTTCACGCCGCGGTGCACCAGGATCGCCTCCACGGCCAGCTCGGTGACCATGGCGCGGACCGTGTCGTCGGGGGCGGCCTCGCGGACCCGGACGAGGTAGCCGTGCGGATCGTCGACGCCGGACTCGGCACCGCCCGCTTCCATGATCGCTTCCCGTACGGCCGTGTACGGCGCGGCGGTGAACTCGTCGGCGCCGTACGCGTCGAAGGCCGGGGAGACCAGCTCGGGGCGTTGGAGGGCGAGCTTCAGCAGTTCCCGTTCGGTGGCGTAGACGGGGTTGCGGAGGTTGAGCGCGGGGCCGCGCGGGCCGGCGGGCGCGGGGGCGGCGGCGTACTGCTGGCGCCCGCCGCGCGGGGCGCCGCGCTCCTGGCGGTCGCCGCCCCGCTCGCGGGCCCAGCGGGCGAGCTGGGCGACGCGCTTGACGACGAACTGGGTGTCGAGGATGCCGAGCATGCCCGCGAGCTGCACGGCGACCTCGTGCTGGGCGCCGCTGTTCTTGATCCGGGCGACGACGGGCGCGGCCTCGTCCAGGGCGGCGGCGCGTCCGGCGGGCGTGTCCAGGTCGTAGCGGGCGACGATCTGCCGCAGCGCGAACTCGAAGAGCGGGGTGCGGGGCTGGACCAGGTCGGCGACGGCCTCGTCGCCCTTGGCCAGGCGCAGGTCGCAGGGGTCCATGCCGTCGGGCGCGACGGCGATGTACGTCTCGGCGGCGAACTTCTGGTCGTCCTCGAAGGCACGCAGGGCCGCCTTCTGCCCGGCCGCGTCGCCGTCGAAGGTGAAGATGACGCGGGCGCTGCCGTTGTCCATCAGCAGCCGGCGCAGGATCTTGATGTGGTCGCCGCCGAAGGCGGTGCCGCAGGTGGCGATGGCCGTGGTCACCCCGGCGAGGTGGCAGGCCATGACGTCGGTGTAGCCCTCCACGACGACCGCGCGGGAGGACTTGGCGATGTCCTTCTTCGCCAGGTCGATGCCGTAGAGGACCTGGGACTTGCGGTAGATCGGGGTCTCGGGGGTGTTGAGGTACTTCGGGCCGTTGTCCGTCTCGTAGAGCTTGCGGGCGCCGAAGCCGACGACCTCGCCGCCGATGTCGCGGATCGGCCACATCAGCCGCCCCCGGAACCGGTCGATGGGCCCGCGCCGCCCCTCCTGGGTCAGTCCGGACAGGAGCAGTTCCTTGTCGCTGAATCCCTTGCCGCGCAGGTAGCGGGTGAGGTGGTCCCAGCCCTGCGGGCTGTAGCCGACGCCGAAGTGGACGGCGGCGTCCTGGTCGAAGCCGCGCTCGGCGAGGAAGAGCCGCCCGGTGTCGGCCTCCGGGCCGGTCGCGAGCTGCTCCGCGTACCACTGGGCGGCGATCTTGTGGGCCTCGACCAGGCGGATGCGTTCGCCGCGCTGGTGGGTCGGGTTGTACCCGCCCTCCTCGTAGCGCAGGGTGATGCCGGCCTGGGCGGCCAGCCGCTCGACCGCCTCCGAGAAGGTGAGGTGGTCGATCTTCATCACGAACGTGATGGTGTCGCCGCCCTCCTGGCAGCCGAAGCAGTGGAAGAACCCCTTGCTCGGGCTGACCTGGAAGGACGGTGACTTCTCGTCGTGGAACGGGCAGAGTCCCTTGAGGTTGCCGCCGCCCGCGTTGCGTAGCTGGAGGTACTCGGACACGACGGCGTCGATCGGGACCGCGTCCCGTACCGCCTTCACGTCCTCGTCATTGATCCGTCCTGCCACGCGTGAATTCTACGGGGCGGTGGTGACACTCAGGGGACCAGGCTCTGGAGCGGAACGTGCGGGTCCGCCAGTGCCTCGCCGTCCACGGCGGCGCCCGCCCGGATCAGCTTCTGGATGTCCGCTGTGACGTCCCACACGTTGACGTTCATCCCGGCCAGCACCCGCCCGTCCTTCAGCCAGAAGGCGATGAACTCGCGTTTCCCCAGGTCCCCCCGGATCACGACCTGGTCGTACGAGCCCGGCGGCGCCCATCCGCTGTACTCCATGCCCAGGTCGTACTGGTCGGTGAAGAAGTACGGCACGTCGTCGTAGGTGATCTCCTTGCCGAGCATGGCGCGGGCGGCGGCCGGCCCGCCGTGCAGCGCGTTGGACCAGTGCTCGACCCGCAGCCGCCCGCCGTACAGGGGGTGCGGGAAGGACGCCGCGTCACCGGCGGCGAAGATGTCGGGGTCGGAGGTGCGCAGCCGCTCGTCCACGACGATGCCCCCGCCGTGCGCGCGGTCGGCGATCTCCAGTCCGGCCGCCTCGGCGAGCGCGGTGCGCGGCGCGGCGCCGATCGCGGCGAGGACGTCGTGCGCGGGGTGCTCCTCGCCGTCGTCGGTGCGGGCGGCCAGGACGACGCCGTCCTGGCCGACGATCTCGGTGAGGCTGACGCCGAAGCGGAAGCGGACGCCGTGCGACCGGTGCAGTTCGGCGAAGACGGCGCCCAGCTCGGGGCCGAGGACGCCGTGCAGCGGGGTCGGCGCGGGCTCGACGACGGTGACCTCGGCGCCGTACGTGCGGGCCGCCGCCGCGACCTCCAGGCCGATCCAGCCGGCGCCGGCGATCACCAGGTGGCCGTTGTCCCGGCCGAGGGCGGCGAGGACGCCCTTGAACCGCTCGGCGTGGGCGAGGCGGCGCAGGTGGTGGACGCCGGCGAGGCCGGTGCCGGGGACGTCGAGGCGCCGGGGTTCGGCGCCGGTGGCGAGCAGCAGCTTGTCGTAGCGGACGCGGGTGCCGTCGTCGCCGTAGCGCACGGTGCGGGTGGCGCGGTCGACGGTGACGACGGTCTGGCCGAGGTGCAGCTCGATGTCGTGGCTCGCGTACCAGGCGGGCGGGTGGACGAGGACGCCGTCGCGGTCCTTCTTGCCGAGCAGGTAGCTCTTGGACAGGGGCGGCCGTTCGTAGGGGTGGTCGCGTTCGTCACAGATGAGGATCACCCGGCCGGTGAAACCCTCCGCGCGGAGGGTCTCGGCCGCCTTGGCGCCGGCCAGTCCTCCTCCGACGATGACGAATGTCTGATCAGCGTCGACCACTTGTTTGCCTCCTCGTCAGCGTTCCGCCACATGCGAGCGTCCCGCACGGAGCCTGCTGCGGGAAGGGGGACGGTCCGATCAGGTCAGTCTCCCGTGCCGGTCCGTCAGGCGCGCGTGAAGGGTGCGGGCCGAGGCGTCGGTGAGGGAGGCGATCTGGTCGACGATCACCCGTTCGCGGGCGCGGTCGTCGGGTGCCCGGTCGAACAGGGCACGGAACTGCGGGTCGAGTCCGTCCGGCGCCCGGCGGGTCAGCGCCTCCGCCAGCTCCAGTACGACGATCCGCTGGTCGGCGCGGAGCTGTTCCTGTTCGGCGCGCTGCATGACGTAGCGGTCGGCGACGGCCTTGAGGACGGCGCACTCCAGGCGGGCGTCGAGCGGGACGACCAGTTCGGCGGCGTACCGGGTGAGCCGCCCGTCGCCGTACGCGGCGCGGGTGGCGTGCTCGGCGGCCAGGCAGAACCGGCCGATGAGCTGGCTGGTGGCGTCCTTCAGCCGGGCCTGGGCGAGCGCGGAGCCGTCGTAGCCGTGCGGCCACCACCGCTGGGCGAGGAGCCGGTCGAGGGCGGCGGCGAGTTCGGCGGGGTCGGTGCCGGGCGGCGCGTACCGGTTCCTGGCCGTCACGAACACCGCCTGCCGTTCGGGTTCGGCGAGCAGGCAGCCCGGGTCGACGTGCCCGGCGTGCAGGCCGTCCTCCAGGTCGTGCACGGAGTACGCGACGTCGTCGGCCCAGTCCATGACCTGGGCCTCGAAGCAGACGCGGGTGCCGGGCGCGTCCTGGCGGACCCAGTCGAAGACGGGCCGGTCGTCCTCGTAGACGCCGAACTTCCCGGACGCCGGGTCGGTGGGGTGGGCGCCGCGCGGCCAGGGGTACTTGGTGGCGGCGTCGAGGGTGGCGCGGGTGAGGTTGAGGCCGACGGAGCGCTCCTCGGTGAACCGTTTCGGTTCGATCCGGGTGAGGAGTCTGAGCGACTGGGCGTTGCCCTCGAAGCCGCCGCAGCGGGCGGCGAACTCGTTGAGTGCCTGTTCGCCGTTGTGCCCGAAGGGCGGGTGGCCGAGGTCGTGGGAGAGGCAGGCGGCCTCGACGAGGTCGGGGTCGCAGCCGAGGGCGGCGCCCAGTTCGCGGCCGACCTGGGCGCACTCCAGGGAGTGGGTCAGCCGGGTGCGGGGGCTGGGGTCCCACGCCTGCGTGGGCTGCCCCGGCGTGACGACCTGCGTCTTCCCGGCGAGCCTGCGCAGCGCGCCCGAGTGCAGGACGCGGGCGCGGTCACGCTGGAAGGCGGTACGCCCGGGGCGTTTGTCGGGTTCGGGGGCCCAGCGTTCGGCCGAGGCGGGGTCGTAGGGGGCGGGGGGTGCGGTGCCTTCCATGTCAGTGACAGTACGGGGTGGGTCCGACAGCGCGGAGCGGGCGCACTGCCGGGCCGTACTGGCCCTGACGGAGAGTCCCGCGGCACCACCCGTGTACGGCCGAGAACGGCCTGGTGATTCTCGACGCGCGCACCAGGCGCGCATGTGAACTCCCCCGTTATCGCGTTATCGCGAACACTTGTTCACTCGATCACGCCATGGCCACGGCCCTGAGGGGCGCCGTGCTGCGGGCCTCGTCGTAGCGGTGGAGGAGCAGGCGGGCCATCGCGGGGTGTGTGCCCAGAGGCTGCGCGGCGATCCAGGGGGCGGCGGCCGCCGTCTCCGTGGCGAAGCGGCCAGGGGCCGTGAAGTACGACGCGACGGCCACCCGGTCGTGACCCGCCGCCGTCAGGGCGGCGACCGCCTCCGGGACGGTCGGCGCGGCCGTCGAGGCGTAGGCGGGGACGACGGGGACGCCGAGGCGGGCCGCGAGGAGCCGGGCGGTGCGGCCGGTGTCGACGGCGGACTCCGGGTCGCGGGACCCGGCGGCGGCCAGCACGACCGCGTCGCCCCGGCGGCGCCGCCAGCCCGCTTCGGCCAGACGGCCGTGCAGGGCGTCCACGAGCAGCGGATGCGGGCCGAGCGGGGCGGCGATCCGGGCCCGTACGGGCGAGGCGGCGGCCAGCTCGGGGATGTCCCGCTTGACGTGGTAGCCGCGGCTGAGGAGGAGCGGGACGAGGACGGCGTCGGTGTCGCCGAGGGCGGCGAGGGTGTCCGGCAGCAGGGGTTCGTTCAGCTCAATGTGGCCGAGGCGGACGCGGAGACCGGGGCGCGCGGCCCGTACCCGGTCCAGCAGGGCCCGCACGGTGCTCAGGGCACGCGGGTCGCGGCTGCCGTGGGCGACGACGACCAGGGCCGGGTCGTGCCGCGGGTCGGGGAGGGAGCGGAGTGTCGTCGTCATGGCTCCGATCGTCGCCCGGGGAGGTTGCCTGGCCGTTGCACGGGGGTCACGGGTGTTTTCGGGCGGATCACGGCGGGGCGGGCGGGGGTGTGAGCCGCGTCCCTCGCCGTGTCCTTCCCCGCGTCCCTCGCCGTGTCCCGCCGGGACCGGTGAACCGTACGGGCCGTTCCGGCGTCACTGGGGACGAACCGCGTGGGAGAGGAGTCCGATGCGTCACTGGAGGTGGGGGCGGCCGCGCCTGCCGCGCACCCGCGCCGGGTGGCGGCGGCTGACGCGGGTGGTGATGGCGGTGTGCGTGCTGGCGCTGCTGCCGGCGACGTGGCTGCGGCTGTCGACGGGTGACCGGCTGCGGGAGGCGGACGGTGTTCCGCGTACCGACGTGGCGGTGGTGTTCGGCGCGGGACTGTGGGACGGCGAGCCGTCCCCGTACCTGGCGCACCGCCTGGACGCGGCGGCGGAGCTGTACCGGGCGGATCGCGTGCGGGTCGTTCTCGTCACCGGGGACAACAGCCGCGAGGAGTACGACGAGCCGGACGCGATGCGCGCCTACCTGGTGCGGCACGGCGTCCCGGACGACCGGATCGTCAGCGACTACGCGGGCTTCGACACCTGGGACTCCTGCGTCCGCGCGAAGAAGATCTTCGGCGTCGACCGGGCCGTCCTGATCAGCCAGGGTTTCCACATCCGGCGGGCGGTGGCGCTCTGCGAGGCGGCGGGGGTGACGTCGTACGGCGTAGGGGTCGCCGACACACATGATCTGACCTGGTACTACGGCGGCGTACGGGAGATCCTCGCGGCGGGCAAGGCGGCCCTGGACGTCGTCTTCGAGCCGGACCCGCACTTCCTGGGGCCTGAGGAGGCGGGGGTACGGAAGGCGCTGGCGACTGCCGGGTGAAGTGCACCTCACGATGGGGGCGGGGCGGCGGGGAGGTGGCCGTGCCGGTCGCGTAACGGAGGACGCCCGGCCGCGTAACACGGGGGACGCACCGTGGGGTGTATGCCGAACTCCGTCACGCCCACGCACTGCCCGTACTGCGCCCTGCAGTGCGGGATGAACCTGACGCCCGCCGCCGACGGGACGGTGGAGGTGGTGGAGCGCCCGGACTTTCCCGTGAACCGGGGTGCGCTGTGCGGCAAGGGCCGGACGGCGCCGGCGGTGCTGTCGTCGCGGGTGCGGCTGACGTCGCCGCTGGTCCGGGAGGGCGGTGAGCTGGTGCCGGCCTCGTGGGAGGAGGCGCTGGACCGGATCGCCGGGAACCTCACGCGCGTACGCGACGCGCACGGGCCGGACGCGGTGGGCGTCTTCGGCGGGGGCGGGCTGACCAACGAGAAGGCGTACGCGCTCGGGAAGTTCGCGCGGGTCGTGCTCGGCACGTCGCAGATCGACTACAACGGGCGGTTCTGCATGTCGTCGGCGGCGGCGGCCGGGACGAAGGCGTTCGGCCTGGACCGGGGGCTCCCCTTCCCCTTGGAGGACATCCCGAAGACCGGTTGCGTGATTCTGGTCGGCTCGAACCCGGCGGAGACGATGCCGCCGTCGCTCCGCTACTTCACCGAGCTGCGCGAGAACGGCGGCACGCTGATCGTGATCGATCCGCGCCGCACGAAGACGGCGGAACAGGCGGACCTGCACCTGGCGCCCCGCCCGGGAACCGACCTCGCGCTCGCCCTGGGCCTGCTGCACCTGGTGGTGGCCGAGGGTCGGGTGGACGAGGAGTACGTACGGGAGCGCACGGCCGGCTGGGAGGAGGCGCGGGCGGCGGCGATGGCGCACTGGCCGGAGCAGGTGGAGCGGATCACGGGTGTGTCCGTGCCACAGCTCCGCGAGACGGTACGGCTGTTCTGCGAGCCGGAGGCGGCGATGGTGCTCACCGCGCGCGGCCCCGAGCAGCAGGCCAAGGGCACGGACACGGTGGGCGCGTGGATCAACCTGTGTCTGGCGACGGGCCGGGCGGGCCGGCCGTTGTCCGGCTATGGCTGCCTCACCGGTCAGGGCAACGGTCAGGGCGGCCGCGAACACGGTCAGAAGGCCGACCAGTTGCCGGGCTACCGCAAGCTGACGGACCCGGAGGCGCGGCGCCATGTGGCGGAGGTGTGGGGCGTGGACCCGGACTCGCTGCCGGGTCCGGGCCGCAGCGCCTACGAACTGCTGGACGCGCTGGGGTCGGACGTGAGGTCCCTGCTGCTGATGGGTTCGAACCCGGTGGTGTCGGCACCGCGCGCGGCGCATGTGGAGCGGCGGCTGCGCTCCCTGGACTTCCTGGCCGTGTGCGACGTCGTACTCTCCGAGACGGCGGCGCTGGCGGACGTGGTGCTGCCGGTGACGCAGTGGGCGGAGGAGACGGGGACGACGACCAGCCTGGAGGGCCGGGTACTGCTGCGACGCCAGGCGATCACGCCTCCAGCGGGCGTCCGCAGCGACCTGTTCGTCCTGCGGGAACTGGCCGACCGGCTCGGCGTGGAGAAGGGCTTCCCGGCCGACCCGGAGGAGGTCTTCGAGGAGCTGCGCCGGGCGAGCGCGGGCGGGATCGCGGATTACTCCGGTATCGACTACGGGCGGCTGGCGGAGGAGGGCGGGGTGTTCTGGCCGTGCCCCTCCTCGGAATCGGAGGCAGCGCATCCGGGCACGCCCCGCCTGTTCCTCGAACGCTTCGCGACGGGAGACGGCAGGGCCCGTTTCGTACCGGTCTCGCACCGGCCGTCGGCGGAGGAGCCGGATACGGAGTACCCGGTGCTGCTGACCACCGGCCGGGTCGTCGCCCAGTACCAGTCGGGCGCCCAGACCCGCCGGGTGGCGGAGCTGAACGCCGCCGCGCCCGGCCCCTTCGTCGAACTGCACCCCCGGCTGGCGGCCCGCCTGGGCGCGTCGGAGGGCGACCCGCTGGCGGTCGTCTCCCGCCGGGGCCGCGCGGTGGCCCCGGCCCGCATCACGACCGCCATCCGCCCGGACACGGTCTTCATGCCGTTCCACTGGCCGGGCGAGGGCCGCGCGAACGTCCTGACCAACCCGGCGCTCGACCCGACGTCGCGGATGCCGGAGTTCAAGGTGTGTGCGGTCCGGTTGGAGGCCGTGCGCGTGCGGGCCTGACGGTGGTTCAGGGCCGGCCGCGGGTGTCGGCTGGGGCAACACTTCTCCCCTGGGGTCGGAGACCGCGACACGCAGGTACTGCCGGTACAGGCTGATCTCAACACGGAAAAGGCGATCACGCAGACAGCCGTGCAGGACGGCGTTGCCGCCGAGCTCGGAGACGAGGAGGGCGGCGTCCGGGGCGAGTTCGGCATGCCCCCACTCGGTGACGAGGCGGTGCGCGCGGCGCCGGGCGAGGCTGACGCTTCTGGGGAGCGGGGTGTAGTCGAGGCGGTCGTGCTGGAGGGGTTCTTCGGGGGTGGGCATGGCGCTGACCTCCGGGCATGGCAAACAGCGCCTGTTTCAGGCGGTGTTCGCTGCGAGTGGTGCGTCACTGACGGTAAGAAGCACGCGGAGATCACTACAAGTTCATCCTGGATAAATTAATCCGGACGAGTTGCACGCCGGATGACGGACCCGCGAAACTGACACCGCACCGCCGCCGGGGAGGAACACGACGTGGCCACCAGCCAGCCGATGATGGGCAACAGCACCTCTTCAGTTCTGGGGCGCCGACTGGGCGGCGAGTTGCTCAGGCTGCGCACCACTGCCGGGCTGACGCAGACCGACGCGGCCAAGGCACTCAGTTCCTCGCTCACCAAGGTGACGAAGATGGAGCGCGGATGGGTACCGGTGCGGGACCCGGACATCCGAGCACTGTGCGAGCTGTACGGCGTACGCGAATCGGGCGATGTCGCCCTCCTGCTGGAGTTGGCCAAGGCCGACCGGGAACGACGCAAGGCCAAGGGCTGGTGGGACAACTACTCCACTTTGGGCGACATGCACGAGTACGCGGCCCTGGAGAGCGGAGCCACTGCCGTGAAGGCGTGGCAACCGGCTTTCGTGCCGGGCTTGCTCCAGACACCGGACTACATGCGTTCCTTGCGGACCGGCCTGACGGTGACAACTCCGCAGGAGGACGAAGAGTTCTTGGCGGCGCGGCTCGCGCGGCAACGGCGGCTCGACAACGGCACGTCGTTCACTCTACGAACGGTGATGTACGAGGCTGTGCTGCACAACCTTCCCGGCGGCATCGATATCGCTCGCGGGCAGATCGATCACCTCGTACAGATGGCCGAGCGCCCGAACATCACGCTGCTGGTCTATCCCTTCAGCGCGGGCCCGCACACAGGGCTCAACGGCTCGTTCAACGTCATCTCGTTCGCCGAACCGGGCGCCATGGACATCGTCTACGTCGAGATCCCCTATACGCGCCTATGGATCGAGGGCGGCCCTCGCGCGGCCGCCCACGACGCACTGTTCGAGGCGTTGGCTGCACGCTCCCACAGCGAACGCGACTCCGTCTCGCTCCTCCGACGACTCCACAAGGACTTGTGACCCATGCCCGACTTCCGCTTCCACAAGTCCAGTTACAGCGATCCTGAACGCGAGTGCGTCGAGATAGCCACCAACAATCCGCCCACCGTCGCGATACGGGACTCCAAGAACCCCACCGGCCCCGTGCTCCGTCTCCGGAGTACCGCCTGGGCGGCGTTCGGCCTGGCGCTTCGTGAGAACCGGGTGTGACCGGCGTGGCCGTCGCCGATGATGCGTCCATGGCGATATCCCTGCGTGAGACCCGGGACAGCGACCTGCCCGTCTTCTGGGAGTACCTGACCGACCCGCGGTTCCAGTACATGGCCGCCGCCACCAGGAAGTACCACTACGACCGCGGTCACTTCGACCAGTACTGGGCCCGGGTCAGGGCCGATCCCTCCGTGCTGCTGCGGACCGTCCTCTCCGACGGTGCCGTGGCCGGGTACGCCGCCGTGAACGGGCCGTCCTGCGAGCGGGAGGTCTCCTACGTCGTCGGGCGCCCGCACTGGGGGCGGGGCGTCGCCTCGCGGGCGCTCGCCGCGCTGATCGGGCTGGAGGACAGCCGGCCGCTGCTGGCCACCGCCGCCGCCGACAACGCCGGCTCCCTCCGCGTACTGGAGAAGTCCGGCTTCGTCGTGACGGGGCACGGGCGTTCCTGGGCACAGGCCCGGGGCCAGGAGATCGACATCGTGCACCTCTCGCTGGGGTGAGGGGACCCGTCTCCTCGCTCACCCCGCCTCGTACGGGCGCCGCTCCTTCCCCTCCCGCAGGGTCTCCCCCCACCACACCAGTTGGTCCAGCATCACCTTCGCCGCGGCGTCCGGGCCCGAAGGGTCCCTGAGCGCGCCCGCGTCGTCGAACGCCGCCCCCGCCCCGTGGAAGGACACCGTGTCCCGCACCGTCACCGCGTGCAGTTCCGCGAAGACCTGCCGGAGGTGTTCCGCCGCGCGGAGGCCGCCCGCCAGGCCGCCGTACGTGACGAGAGCGACCGGCTTGGCGCGCCACTCGGTGTAGTGCCAGTCGATGACGTTCTTCAGGGCCGCCGGGAAGGAGTGGTTGTACTCCGGAGTGAGGACGACGTACGCGTCGGCGGCCCCCAGGTCCATCCGCCGCAGGGCCGCCGCCGTCTCCGGGGTCCGGGACATGTCCGTGGGCAGGGCGGCCGTCGCCACGTCCACCACCCGGGTGGTCAGGTCCGCGCGGGCGCGGAGGTGGGTGAGGAGCCAGTCGGCGACGACGGGGCCGAACCGGCCCTGGCGGTTGCTGCCGATCAGCAGGGACACGGAGAGGGGAGCGGGCTTCGTTTCCATGCCCGGCAGCCTCGCTCCTCAACCTTGCTTGAGGTCAAGCGGTCACCCGTTCACCCCCTTCCAGGGAGCGGGCCGCGCCCCGTGCCACTTTCCTCGGAAGGGCAGGGGTCACCGAACGGCTCGATCGGCTCGAAGGAGCACCATGCGACGTACCGCCCGCCTGCTGACCGGTACCGCACTCGCCGCGGCCGCCGCCGGTCTCGTCGTCGCGGCGCCCGCGTACGGCGGTGAGGACGGCGACCCGTCCGGTGCGCTGCTGCTGCGGCCCGTGTCGGTCGCGCCGGGCGACCCGGCGGCGGTGGACACGACGGCGTGCGGGGAGAGCGGCACGGCGGCCGGGGACGCCAGTGCCGTGGGCGCCGGTTCGTTCACCCTGACGCCCGAGGACGGCGGCACCGTCGCCACCGGGCAGTTCCGGGTGCCGCCGGGCGCGCAGCCGGGCACGTACGAGATCGTCGCGACCTGCGCCGGGAACGGGCGACGGGTGACGGGGGACCTGGTGGTCACCCTGTCGTCGGCCGCGCACGTGGCCCCGCGCGGAAGCGTGAAGACGGGGGTCGGCGGCGCGCTCGGTCCCGACCCCGTGCAGACCGCGGCCGGTGTGGCGGCTCTCGCCGTCGCCGCCGCGGGCGGTACCTGGCTCCTGCATCGCCGGGCGAGAGGCGACGGGATCTGACGGGCACCCTCCGCTGCCCGCCGGCCGGTACCGCACTTCCCCACCCCCTCCGGGTCCGACGCCCCTCGCGGCCCGGAGGGGGCCCGGGGCCGAAGGACGCGAAGGAGAGGGGCCGTCATGCGCAAGGTGGGCAACACCGTCATAGCCGGGGTCACCGTGGGCGCCCTGGCGTGCGGG
This sequence comes from Streptomyces sp. CRN 30, assembly GCF_034105845.1. NCBI lineage: Bacteria > Bacillati > Actinomycetota > Actinomycetes > Kitasatosporales > Streptomycetaceae > Streptomyces > Streptomyces sp. CRN 30. Next base: position 27,207 of record NZ_JAVRHI010000193.1, read on the forward strand.
GCATGGCTGCTCGGTGACGGCACCGGGACGGGGCCCCCGCCGCAGCCCGCCGCCGCCGAGGCCCGCGCCCAGGGTGACGACGGCCGGAAGGCCGTCCCCGCGCTGCCGCCCTCCCCGCCCGACCGCGTCCGCATCCCCGCGATCGGCGTCAGCGCCCCGCTGACCGGGCTGGGCCTCACCGCCGGCGGCAGCCTCGACGTACCGCCCGCCGAGAACGACAACCTCGCCGGCTGGTACGAGGCCGGCACCACCCCCGGCGAGACCGGTACCGCGATCGTCGCCGGGCACGTCGACAACGCCGAGGGACCGGCGGTCTTCTACCGGCTGGGCGCGCTGAGGAGGGGCGCCCGGATAGAGGTGGACCGGCGGGACGGCGGGGTCGCCGTCTTCACCGTGGACCGGGTCGAGGTGTACGACGCGAAGGAATTCCCCGACGAGAAGGTGTACGGGGCGGCCTCCCGGCCCGAGCTGCGGGTCATCACCTGCGGGGGCGGCTACGAGCGGGGCACCGGGTACAAGGGCAACGTCGTCGTCTTCGCCCACCTCACGGGGGACCTCCGATAGATCACGGCGGACCGTCGGCAGGTCACGCCAGCCACTGCTCGTACGCCAGGTTCGCCACCAGCGCGAAGACGACGGTCAGCAGGACGACCCGGACGAAGCCGCTGCCCTTCTTCAGGGCCGTGTGCGCGCCGAGCATGCCGCCCGCCAGGTTGAAGACCGCCATCAGCGCGGCGAGCTGCCACAGGACCGCGCCCTGCCAGGCGAAGGTGGCGAGCGCGCCCGCGTTGGTGCAGCAGTTGACGATCTTCGCGGTGGCGGAGGCGGTCACCAGGTCGAGGTGGAGGACGGCGGTGAGCGCCAGGACGAGGAAGGTTCCGGTGCCGGGGCCGATCAGACCGTCGTAGAAGCCGATGCCGAGGCCGGCCAGGCCGATGGCCGCCCAGACGCGGCGGCGCGTGACCGGGCCGGTCGCGGGGGCCGTGCCGAAGGACGGGCGCAGGATGACGAACGCGGCGACCGCCAGCAGCACCACCATGATGACCGGCTTGAGGACCTCCGTGCTCATACCGGCGGCGAAGAAGGCCCCGGCGGAGGAGCCGGCGAGGGCCGCCAGGCCGATGCGGACGGCGGTGCGGACGTCCACCGGGGCCCTGCGCGCGTAGGTCACCGCGGCGCCGGTGGTGCCCACGATCGCCACCGCCTTGTTGGTGCCGAGCGCGTGCGCGGCCGGGGTGCCCGCGGGGAGGCCGAGGAGGAGGACGGGCAGGAGCAGCAGGCCGCCGCCGCCGACCACGGCGTCGATCCAGCCGGCGGCGAGGGCCGCCAGGCAGAGCAGGGCGATGGTCAGCAGCGATATGTCGGGCATGATCATGACGATAACCCGCGTCGCCTCACAACCCCGGACCGCCGGTGCTGAGGGCAGCGTTCCCCACGGGAAACGAACGTGATGCGGTCGGGTAACACCCGCACCGCACGCTCAATGGCATGACCTCGAAGACGCGTGTGGTGGTGATCGGCGCCGGCCTCGCGGGTGTGACGCTCACCCGACGGCTCGGGGAGCTGGGCACGCCCGCGGTGCTGATCGGCGAGGAGGCGCACCGCCCGTACAACCGGGTGCTGCTCGCCGAGGTGCTGGCCGGGCGGTACGGCGCCGACGTGATCGCGCTGCCGGAGCCCGCCGGGCTGGTCCGCGGCCGGGTCACCGGCATCGACCGCGCCGCGCGGACCGTCACCCGCGCCGACGGCCCGGAGATCGCATACGACACGCTGGTCCTGGCGACCGGGTCCAACGCCGTGCTGCCGCCGCTGCGCGGACTCTTCGGCGGCGGCGGTGAACTGCCCGAGGGCGTCCACTCCTTCCGTACCCTCGACGACTGCCTCGCGCTGTCCGCGGCGGTCCGGCCGGGCACGCGGGCCGTCGTCATCGGCGGCGGGCTCCTCGGAGTCTCCGCCGCCCGCGCGCTGGCCGGGCGCGGCGCCCAGGTGGTCCTCGCCCAGCAGGCGGAACGGCTGATGGAGCGGCAGCTCGACCCGGCCGCCTCCGAGCTGGTCCGGCGCCACCTGACCGGCCTGGGCGTCGAGGTGCACACCGAGTGCCGGGTACGGGACGTGCGCTGCGTCGGGGGTGCCGTCCGGTCGGTCGAGCTGGCCGACGGGTACGCGCTCGACGCCGACCTGGTGGTCCTCGCGTGCGGCGTCCGGCCGCGGACGGGGCTCGCCGAGGCCGCGGGTCTCACCGTACGCGGGGGTGTCGTCGTCGATGACGAGCTGCGGACGTCCGATCCGCACATCCGCGCCATCGGGGACTGCGCGCGGCACGACGGCACGGTGTACGGGCTCGCCGCCCCCGCGCTGGAACAGGCCGGCGCGCTCGCCGAGGCGCTGGCCGGGCGGCCCGGCGCCCGCTACACCGGCACCCGCTCCCTGACCCGGCTCACCCTCGCGGGACGCGCCGGGCCGGACTCCCCCTTCGACCTCGCCCCCTTCGACCTCGCCGCGTTCGGCGAGACCGACCCCCGGCCCGGCGACGACGTCGTGCAGCTCGCCGACGCCACCCGGGGCACGTACCGCAAGGTCGTCGTCCGCGACGACCGGCTGGTCGGCGGGGTGCTGGTCGGCGAACTCGGCACCGTCGGCGCGCTGGCGCGCGCCTGGGAGGGAGCAGAGCCGCTCCCGTCCGACGGCGGCCCCCTGCTCCACCTGCTCACCAACGACGGAGGCTCCTGATGTCCACGGAGAAGGCGACCATCGTGCTCGTCGGCCACGGCATGGTCGGCCAGCGTTTCCTGGAGGCGCTGGCCGAGCGCGGCCTGACCGCCACGCACCGCGTGGTCGTGCTCTGCGAGGAGCCGCGTCCGGCCTACGACCGCGTGCAGCTCACCTCGTACTTCTCCGGGCGGACGCCCGAGGAGCTGTCGATGACGGACCTCGCGTTCATCGAGGAGCACGGCATCGAGCTGTACGTCGGTGACCCGGCCGTCGGTGTCGACCGGGAGGCGCGGAAGGTGACCGCCCGCTCCGGCGCGGTCTTCGGGTACGACGTCCTGGTGCTGGCCACCGGGTCGTACCCGTTCGTGCCGCCGGTGCCCGGCAAGGACGCCGAGGGCTGCTTCGTGTACCGGACCATCGAGGACCTCCTCGCCATCGAGGAGTACGCGAAGAACGCGACGACCGGCGCGGTGGTCGGCGGCGGACTGCTCGGCCTGGAGGCGGCGGGCGCGCTGAAGGGGCTCGGCCTCACCTCGCACATCGTGGAGTTCGCGCCCCGGCTGATGCCGGTGCAGGTCGACGACGGCGGCGGCGCGGCGCTGCTGCGCACCATCGAGGAGATGGGGCTGAGCGTCCACACGGGCGTCGGTACGCAGGAGATCGTCACCGACGGCTCCGGTGCCGTCGCCGGGATGAAGCTGTCCGACGGGTCGGAACTGGCGACCGACCTCGTCGTGTTCAGCGCCGGGGTGCGGCCCCGTGACCAGCTCGCCCGGGAGTGCGGGCTCACGGTCGGCGAGCGGGGCGGCATCAGCGTCGACGAGCAGTGCCGGACCGTCACCGACCCGCACGTGTTCGCGATCGGCGAGTGCGCGCTGGCGGCCGACGGGCGGGTGTACGGGCTGGTCGCGCCGGGGTACGAGCAGGCGCTGACCGTCGCCGCGACGATCGCCGAGGACGAGGCGGCGTTCACCGGCGCCGACCTCTCCACCAAGCTGAAGCTGCTCGGCGTGGACGTGGCGTCCTTCGGTGACGCGCACGGGACGGCGGAGGACTGCCTGGACGTCGTCTACTCGGACTCCCGCGCCGGGCTCTACAAGAAGCTGGTCATCGGCCGGGACGGCACGCTGCTCGGCGGCATCCTGGTCGGCGACGCGGAGGCGTACGGCACGCTGAAGGCGTTCACCGGCTCGGTGCCGCCCGTCTCGCCGGAGTCGCTCGTGCTGCCCGCCGGCGCGGGCGCCCCGGCGCAGCTCGGGCCGTCCGCGCTCCCCGACGACGCGGTGATCTGCTCCTGCCACAACGTCACCAAGGGCACCATCCGCGGCGCGGTCACCGAGCACTCCTGCACGACCGTGCCGGAGGTGAAGAAGTGCACCAAGGCCGGTACCGGATGCGGCAGTTGCGTGAAGGTGCTCGGGCAGCTCGTCACCGCCGAGCTGGAGGCGAGCGGCGTCGAGGTCGACAAGGGCCTGTGCGGCTGCTTCGCGCAGACCCGCGAGGAGCTGTACGAGATCGTGCACGCCCTGCGGATCACCTCCTACCGGGAGCTGCTCGACGGACACGGCCGCGAGGAGGCCCGGGGCGGCGACGGCTGCGAGGTGTGCAAGCCGGCGGTCGGCTCGGTCATCGCCTCCCTCGCCCCGGCGATCGGCGCGAGCGGTTACGTCCTGGACGGCGAGCAGGCGGCGCTCCAGGACACCAACGACCACTTCCTCGCCAACCTCCAGCGCAACGGCTCGTACTCCGTGGTGCCGCGCATCCCCGGCGGGGAGATCGCACCCGAGAAGCTCATCGTCATCGGGGAGATCGCCCGGGACTTCGGGCTCTACACGAAGATCACCGGCGGTCAGCGGATCGACATGTTCGGCGCCCGCGTCGAGCAGCTCCCGTCGATCTGGACCCGGCTGGTGGACGCCGGGTTCGAGTCGGGACACGCGTACGGCAAGTCGCTGCGCACGGTGAAGTCCTGTGTGGGGCAGACCTGGTGCCGGTACGGCGTGCAGGACTCGGTGCGGATGGCGATCGACCTGGAGCTGCGCTACCGGGGGCTGCGCTCCCCGCACAAGCTGAAGTCGGCGGTGTCGGGCTGCGCCCGGGAGTGCGCCGAGGCCCAGTCGAAGGACTTCGGGATCATCGCCACGTCCAACGGCTGGAACCTGTACGTCGGCGGCAACGGCGGCGCCACCCCGCGCCACGCCGACCTGCTCGCGCAGGACCTGTCCGACGCCGAACTGGTCCGCCTCATCGACCGGTTCCTGATGTTCTACATCCGCACCGCCGACAAGCTGGAGCGCACCGCCGCCTGGCTGGACCGCGTCCCCGGCGGCCTCGACCACGTCCGGGACGTCGTCGTCCACGACTCGCTCGGCATCTGCGACGAGCTGGAGGCGCTGATGCGGGCGCACGTCGCGCACTACCGCGACGAGTGGGCCGAGACCATCAACGACCCCGAGAAGCTCGCCCGGTTCGTGTCCTTCGTCAACGCGCCGGACACCCCCGACCCGGTCGTCGGCTTCGTCCCCGAGCGCGACCAGATGAAGCCCGACCTGCCGCTGCTGAACATCGGCCGCCGTCCCCTGGAAGGAAGCTCTCAGCGATGACCCTGGCACCCGAGACGACCGACGTCGTGGTCCAGCTGCGCCTGACCGACGACTGGTTCACGGTCTGCGGCCTGGACCGGCTGCTCCCCGGCCGCGGCGTGGCGGCCCTGCTCCCCGACGGCGGCCAGGCGGCCGTCTTCCGCGACCGGGGCGGCGCCCTGTACGCCATCGACAACCGCGACCCCTTCACCGGCGCCGGCGTCCTCTCCCGGGGGCTGACCGGCACCCACCGGGGCCGCCCGTTCGTCGCCTCCCCGCTGCTCAAGCAGCGCTTCGACCTGGCCTCCGGGCAGTGTCTGGACGACGAGTCGGTGCGGGTGCGGGCGTACGAGGTACGGGCGGAGGCCGTGCTGCCCTAGCCTGGCGGCCCCTGTCGGTTTCCTGTCGGGTCGGTCCGGCCCGTCGAGTTCGCCCGGGACGCGCGCTTGACTGAGCACGCTCACGTCACACACGCCCGTCCCCCTACGGAGGCGAACCATGACGTCGAACCCTTCCCGGCCGTCCCGGCGCGCGGTGCTCGGCTCGGCCGCCGCCGCGGCCCTCGTCGCGGCCGCCGGGACCGCGCGGGCCGCGACCACGGGCGGCTGGCCCACCGAGTTCCCGCTGCCCGACGGCTGGCTCCCCGAGGGCATCGCCATCGGCCGCGAGCCGTACGCCTACCTGGGCTCCCGCGCCGACGGCTCGGTCTACCGCACCGACCTGCGCACCGGCCGCGGCACGGTCCTGCACCGGGGCGCCACCGGCCTGGTCGCCGTCGGGCTGAAGGTGGACGACCGCGACGGCCTTCTCTACGTCGCCGGGGGCGGCGGCGGAACGGCCCGGATCATCGACGCGCGCTCCGGCGCGCCGCGCGCCACGCACACGCTCACCGAGGCGACCGGCCACTTCGTCAACGACGTGGTGCTCCTCGGCGACCGCGCCTGGTTCACCGACTCGCGCGGCCCCGTCCTGTACGGCGTCCCGCGCGGCCGGCGCGGCACCGTCCGCGCGCTGGAGCTGACCGGCGACTGGGAGCAGACCCCGGACGTCAACAACGCCAACGGCGTCGTCGGCACCCCCGACGGCGACGGACTGATCGTCGTCAAGAGCACGCCGGGCGAGCTGTACCACGTCGATCTGCGCACCGGGGCGGCCCGCCGCATCGCCCTCGCCGGCGCGGCCGACGTGCTCAACGGCGACGGCCTGCTCCGCGTCGGCCGCACCCTGTACGTCGTGCAGAACCGGCTGAACCTGGTAAGCGTCTGGGAGCTGGACCGCCGGGTCACCACCGCCACGCTGCGCCGCACCATCACCGACCCGCGGTTCGACGTGCCGGCCACCGTCGCGCGGTACCGGGACCGGCTGTACCTCGTCAACGCCCGCTTCACCAGCCCGCAGACCCCGGAAACGACGTTCGACGCGGTGGCGGTACCGCTCTGAGCACCGCTCCGAGCGGTGTCCGGCGCGGGGGCTGCGGCGCCGCGCTCACCGTTTGAGCACCTCGTACGCCACCCCCGTCATCCGCTCGGAGGCGGCCCACAGCCGCTCCGCCGTCGCGTCGTCACGGGTGCGGGGCGCCCGCCAGGAGGGGACGGGCGCGCCGCCGCGCGGGGCGCGGGACGGACCGGTGTAGGAGTCCGGGCGGATGCCGGGGGTGGTCGCGGCGTACAGCACCGGCAGGACCCGCGCCTCGGGCGGGCGGGCCGGGACCCGGCAGCCGGGGTGCGCGGCGACGGCCACGACGGGCGTGCCGTTGAGGGCCAGCCGGCGGGCCAGTTCGTGGGTGAAGAGCAGGTTGGCGGACCTGGAGCGGGCACAGGCGGTCCAGCGGCCGGAGCGGCGGGCGCGGACCCTGCCGCTGAGGTCGACGTCGGCCAGCAGGTGCAGCTGGCTGGAGACGGTGACGACGCGGGCGCCGGGCCCGGCGACGAGGGCGGGCAGCAGCAGGCCGGTGAGGGCGAAGTGCCCGAGGTGGTTGACGCCGAAGTGGGTCTCGTAGCCGTCGGCGGTGGTGGTGCCCCGGGGAGCCGCCGTCACCCCGGCGCTGTTGACCAGCAGTCCGACCCGGGCGTACGGCAGTCCCTCCGCGAACTGCCGTACGGACGCCAGGTCGGCGAGGTCGAGGCGGCGCAGCTCCGCCCGGGCGCCCGGCACCTCGGCGGCCAGCCGGGTCACGGCGGCGTTCCCCCGCCTCTCGCTGCGGCAGGCGAGCACCAGCCGGGCGCCGCGGCGGGCGAGTTCGCGGGCGGCGAGGTAGCCGAGCCCGCCGTCGGCCCCGGTGACGACGGCGACCCGGCCGTTCTGGTCGGGAATGTCCCGCACACTCCAGCCGGCCATGCCCGTGCTCCCTCTGGCAGGGTCGTGGACGCGTTCCACGGTACGCCCGCCATCCGGCCGACGGTCAGTCCGCTCCGTAGAGGGCAAGCAAGGAACTGTAGGCGCCCTCGGCCGCTCGGCCCGCCGCTGTGCCGACCGGGGTGTAGGCCAGGAATGTCTCGGTCGGGCCGGTATGCAGGACGCGGCCTCCGTGGAGCACTGTGACGTTGTCCGCCTCTTCGGCCAGGTCGCCGACGTCATGCGTCGACATCAGCACCCGTACGCCGTCCGTGACGCTGTTCAGGATGTCCCGGAAAACACGGCGCTGGTGCGGGTCCATCCCCGCGGTGGGCTCGTCGAGGAGCAGTGTCTTCGCCTCATGGACGAGGGCACCCGCCACCCCGACACGTCGTAGCTGACCGCCGGAGAGCTGCGAGGTCTTCGTGTTGGCCTTGTCGGTCAGTTCCACTCGCTGCAAGGCCCGCCGCGCCTGTGACCACGCGGCCCCACGACTCATGCCCTTGAGCCAGCCCAGGTACGCGACGTACTCGCGAGCTGTCAGGGACGGCATGGCGGTGATGTCCTGCGGCATCCAGGCGACACTCCGACGGTAGGCCTTGCTCCGGGCGGGCAGTCCGTCGGAGGAGATAGTGCCGACGCGCGGGGAGGCGACTCCGGCGGCGAGCCTCAACAAGGTCGACTTACCGGCACCGTTGGGCCCGAGCAGGATGGTGAGCCCATCGGGCAGACGGTAGGAGAAGTCGCTCAGGATCGGCCGCTTGCGCCGACCGTAGGCATAGGTGCAGGAGTCCAGTTCCAGAGTCATGGCAGTTTCCTCGTCGAAATGATCAACTGGGCGGCGATCCCCACGAGGAACGCGAGAGCGGATCCCGCGGCCGCGTGCGGTGCGCCGATCGGCTCCGGGAGGATGGTCCATGGGTACGGATCCAGCCTGCTGCGAAAACCCAGGAAGACAACAGTCATCAGCCACGCGACCGGGACGAGGGCGGCCTTCTGGCCGAAGAAGGCACGGGCCAGCAACGCGACGCCCACCAGGAACGCCGTGTTACGGCCGACCGTCGCCACGTCCCGATCTCCGATCAGCAGCGCGGCACCGAGGCCGGCCGCGGAAGCCGCCACCACGGTGCCGGCCGACAATGCCGCGTCCAGGAGAGCGACCGGTCTCACGCCGGACGCCTCAGCGGCTGGAAGGCGGGAGTCGAGGCAACCCAGCAGCCCGGAGACGGCCACCAGAGGAACGAACATCGACAGAACCACACTGGCTGTGGTGCCGGAGACGATGCTGGGCAGGCTGACCGACGTGTTCTGGGTGAGCAGCGTCAGGACGAACAGCGCGAGCAACGAGACGGAGAGGATCAGCACGGCGCGGCGGGCGCGCACCCAGAATCTCATCCGGACTGCTCGCAGGCATGGGCGAGGGTACGCGCGTACCAGCGGGACTGGTCGGCTGTCGACTTCTTCCGGATGTCACTCACCGTACCGGCGGCCAGGTCGACGGCGGCCTCGGCCTTCGCGTCGGATGTTGCCGCCGAGGTCAGACGGGACCGATAGATGTCGCCCTGGCCGGTGACTTCGGACGCCCACATGTACACGGCATAAGCATCACTCGCATCGGGCCGTGCGCAGGAGAAACGCACGGTGCCGTTCAGCACGCGAGAGCGGACCGTTCCGGTCTCCACCGCCTCGGTCAGCGGAATGCGCAGGGTTGTGGAGGTGAGTGCCCCTGTTGTTCCACCGTCCTGCAATGTGTCGGTGACAAGCGTGGGAATCGGTTCGACGCCCGCGCCCCGTAGCCGTTCGAGAACGGAGGCGGCCTGCTCACGAGTCTCCATGATGTTCTGCGCGGTGGCGGAGGGCATGCAGAGCCGAGGGGCCGTTCCGACGCAGGTCATGGGGGCCTGCCTGGTGAGCACGGGAGCGTTGTGGCCCCAGTCGTGGACCATCGCGTACGCGCCCCAGATGCCACCCACGGCGATGACGGCCGCGAGTGTGGAGCGGAGGACGGCCGTGGCGCGGCGGCTCCACAACAATGCCACTCCCAGAGCTAAGCCGCCGGTGAGCAGGATGTGCGGGACCAGGGAGATCATGCTGGTGACCTCACCGAACTCAAGGCCCATCGGGTACCTGCCGGAGAGATGGCGCGGCCACATCTCGTCATAGGTCACGGAGAACGCCGTGAGCACCCAGACGATGACGAGCAGCAGCGGTACGGCCACGAAACGCGCCACACGTAGCCCTATGCCGAATCCGATCACGGCGTGTGCGACACACATAAGCAGCGCGAGGGCGAGCGGGCGCAAGGCGGCGGGAGTGGGCGCGCTGTGCGCGACGATCAGAGCCATGGCCACGGGCAGAAGCAGCATGAGCCAGCCCAAGACCACGACCGGCGCCAGGACATCCAGGGCTATGCGGTAGCGGGACCGCGCGGCGGCGGACTCCCACACACGGGCCAGGACCAGCCGCCCGCTCTCCCAGGCAGAGAGACCGGACACGACCGCGTACGCGAACGAGTAGTCGGGCAGGAGCGTGTGGGAAACGACCGAGGGCGCATAGCCGTGGTACGCCTCCAGATCGCCATGCCCGACGATGAAATAGAACACCGGCAGCATCAGGGCGACCGGCGCCGCCCACATGGCGCTGCTGGTGCGCAGAACGGTCAGGAGTCGCAAACCACTGTCTCCTCGGAAACGGACAGGAAGAAGGCGCCGGGCACACTCGGTGAGCCCGGCGCCGTAGGCGGTGACGGCTTAAGCGACTAGTCGGCCTTCGTGGTGTCGACATAGACGACCGACACGTCGAGCAGTCCGCCGCCGTCTCCGACCGTCGAGGTCTCGAAGTAGTAGGACCCGCTGGCCAGACCGGTCCACTCGCCAGCGCTCACCGCGGAAGAGCCGCTGTAGCAGTTGGTGAACGTGTGAGTTCCCTGGGAGTCGTCAGGGTAGAAGTCGATGGCTCGCCAAAGCTTCACCGTCACCTTTTCGCTGCCGTACTGCGCGGTGCAGCCCTTGAAGCGTACTTCCGAGTAGCTTTCATCGTCCCAGTTACGGGACTCGTTACCGTCCGTCCAACTGGAGATAGAACTCTGCCAGTTCGCGAACGCAGGTGTCCCCGCCAGTGTGACGGCAGCGGTGACACCGAGTACCACGGCACTACGAAGCCTGTTCATGATCCCCCCCGGGATTAAAGAGCAGTCGCCTGATCGGTGACCGCAAGATGAACTGCCGGGATCGTAGCCGCACTTGATCGAACACCTCGGCGATTTCTTCGATCTTGGCTTGAAGTGATCACCGTCGGACCGACACCGCACACCGGCCCGGAACAAGGAGGCGCACGTCGGTCGCCCCCCTGCGGTTCGCCTCAGCCTTCGGCCGTACGTCCGTTTCCCCCGGCCTTCGCACGGAGGCCCCGCGCCGGTTGCCCGGCGGGCGCACCCGGGGCCGACGGCTTCGGTCGCGGCCCGAGCTCGGGGTACCACGGGAGTGGGTACTGTCCCGAGTGGCCCGCTCGGAAGGGAGAGCCCATGCCCCCGCTGGACGGCGACCACACCGGTACCCGTATCAAGGAACAGCGCAGGCTGGCCCGGCTGACGCAGCGTCAGCTCGCGGATCAGATGCCGTACTCGTACAGCCTGCTCAACCAGGTCGAGTGCGGTGCCCGGCCGGCCACCGCCGACTTCGTGGCCGCCGCGGCCCGCGCGCTGCGGATCGACGTGACGGTCCTGACGGGCCAGCCCTACCTCGCGGAGCTGCGGCGGGACCGGCTCGCCGGGCTCGTCCGGCCGATCCGCGAGTCGCTGGACCTGTACGACCTCGGGCCCGACGCGGAGCTGACGGTACGGCCGCCCGAGCTGCTCGTCGCCGAGGCGGACCGGCTCTGCGCCGAGGTGCGGGCGACCCGGCTGCGCAACGTGGCCCGCGCCCTGCCGGGTCTGATCGCCGAGCTGACCCACACGGCCTGGTCGGCGCCGTCCACCGCGCTGTGGCGGGCACTGGCGTCGACGTACCGCACCGCGTACGACATCACCGTGAAGCTCGGCTACTACGACCTGGCCACGGTGGCGCTGGACCGGATGGACTGGGCGGCGCAGCGGGCCTCCGACCCGTGCCTGGCCGCCGTCCGCCAGTACATGCGGGCGCTGACCTGCTTCCGTGAGGGCGAGTACCGCACCGGGCGGCTGCTCATCGCGTCGGGGCACCGTCTCGTCGGGCAGGCCGGTGAGTCGCGGGAGACCCTGGCCGTCACCGGGCAGCTGCACCTGGGGGCGTCGGTGATCGCGGCGCGCGCGGACGACAAGACGGCCGCGCACCTGCATCTGGCGGAGGCCCGTGCCCTCGCCGGGCGCGTCGGGGACGCCTCGGACGTGCACTGGCTGAGCTTCGGCCCGGCCAACGTGGCGCTGCACGAGATGTCCGCCGCCGTGGAGATGCGCCGGTACGACGAGGCGCTCACCCAGGCGCGGGCGCTGCGGCTGCCGGCCGGGCTGGCCGTGTCGCGGCGGGCGCACTTCCTCGTCGACCGGGCCCGCACCGAGACGGAGACCGGGCACACCGAGGGGGCGCTGCGGTCGCTGGCGGAGGCGCGGCGGCTGGCCCCGGTGCAGACCCGGTACCACCCGGCGGCCCGGGAGACGATCACGGGACTGCTCCAGCTGTCCCGCCGTACGCCCGACTCGCTGCACCACATGGCGACCTGGGTGGGGCTGTAGGGGCCGCCCCGGGGGCGTCAACACCACGGGCGGTTGAACACTCACAGAACTGTGAGTGTTCAGAGCCTCACTGCGGGTCATCATTCCTGTACATCGTCGCCGTCGCGAAGGAGCGCCGAAATGACGAACGGTACAGCGCCGCCGGAACCCGGGACCCGGATGACCCTGCGGGTCTACACGGTGACCCGGACGGGGGCCCTCGTGGAGGACCGCGGCACGGTCAGTGTCCTGTCCGTGCGGGAGTGTCCGCCGCCGCCCTCCGACTTCCCGCCGTGCTCCTGTCCGCGGTGTCTGAGGGGGCGGCACCCCCGCACGGGTGCCGCCCCCTCCCCGTGAACCGCCTCAGCGGTGGTCGCTGCCCGCCGACCGGACCGCGGCGCGGCCGGCCTCCAGGCGGGCCACGGGGATGCGGAACGGCGAGCAGGAGACGTAGTCGAGTCCCACCTCGTGGAAGAAGTGGACCGACTCGGGGTCGCCGCCGTGCTCGCCGCAGACGCCGAGCTTGAGGTCGGGGCGGGTGGCGCGGCCGGCCTGCGCCGCGGCGGCCACGAGGGAGCCGACGCCGTCCTTGTCGATGGTCTCGAAGGGGCTGACGCCGAAGATGCCCTTCTCCAGGTAGGCCGTGAAGAACGACGCCTCGACGTCGTCGCGGCTGAAGCCCCAGACCGTCTGGGTGAGGTCGTTGGTGCCGAAGGAGAAGAACTCGGCGGCCTCGGCGATCTGGCCTGCGGTCAGCGCGGCCCGGGGCAGCTCGATCATCGTGCCGATGGACAGTTTGAGCTTGGTGCCGGTGGCCGCCTCGACCTCGGCGATGACCTGGTCGGCCTCGTCGCGGACGAGTTCCAGCTCCTGCACGGTGCCGACCAGCGGGATCATGATCTCGGCGCGCGGGTCGCCCTTGGCGGCCTTGCGGGACGCCGCGGCCTCGGCGATCGCCCGGACCTGCATGGTGAACAGGCCGGGGATGACCAGGCCGAGACGCACGCCGCGCAGGCCCAGCATCGGGTTCTGCTCGTGGAGCCGGTGGACGGCCTGGAGGAGCCGCAGTTCGTTCTCGTGCGGCTCCTGGCGGGACTCGGCGAGGGCGACGCGGACCGAGAGTTCGGTGATGTCGGGGAGAAACTCGTGCAGCGGCGGGTCGAGCAGGCGGACGGTGACCGGGAGGCCGTCCATCGACTCGAAGAGCTGGACGAAGTCCTGCTTCTGGAGGGGGAGGAGTTCCTTCAGGGACTCCTCGCGTTCGGCCTGCGTGTCGGCGAGGATCAGCCGCTCGACCAGCTCGCGGCGGTCGCCGAGGAACATGTGCTCGGTGCGGCACAGGCCGATGCCCTGGGCGCCGAAGCGGCGGGCGCGCAGCGCGTCCTCGGCGTTGTCGGCGTTGGCGCGCACCCGCAGCCGGCGCTTGCGGTCGGCGAACGCCATCATCCGGTGGACGGCCTCGACCAGTTCGTCGGCGTCGTCGGCGCCCGGGTGCATCCGGCCCTCGAAGTACTCCACGACCGGGGACGGCACGACCGGGACCTCGCCCAGGTAGACCTTGCCGGAGGAGCCGTCGATGGAGACGACGTCGCCCTCCTCGACGACCTGCCCGCCGGGCACGATCATGCGGCGGCGCTTGGTGTCGACCTCCAGCTCCTCCGCGCCGCAGACACAGGTCTTGCCCATGCCGCGCGCCACGACGGCCGCGTGGGAGGTCTTGCCGCCGCGTGAGGTGAGGATGCCCTCCGCGGCGATCATGCCGTCGAGGTCGTCGGGGTTGGTCTCGCGGCGGATCAGGATGACCTTCTCGCCGGACCGGGACCACTTGACGGCGGTGTACGAGTCGAAGACGGCCTTGCCGACCGCCGCGCCGGGCGAGGCGGCGATGCCCCGGCCGGCCTGCTCCACCTTGGCCGTCTCGTCGAAGCGGGGGAACATCAGCTGGGCGAGCTGGGCGCCGTTGACGCGGGTGAGCGCCTCGGCCTCGTCGATCAGGCCCTGGTCGACGAGTTGGGTGGCGATGCGGAAGGCCGCGCCCGCCGTGCGCTTGCCGACGCGGGTCTGGAGCATCCACAGCCGGCCGCGCTCGATGGTGAACTCGATGTCGCAGAGATCCTTGTAGTGGTTCTCCAGGGTCTCCATGATCTGCATCAGCTGGTCGTACGACTTCTTGTCGATGGACTCCAGCTCGGCGAGGGGGACCGTGTTGCGGATGCCGGCGACGACGTCCTCGCCCTGGGCGTTCTGGAGGTAGTCGCCGTACACGCCCTGGTGGCCGGAGGCGGGGTCGCGGGTGAACGCGACGCCCGTGCCGGAGTCGGGGCCGAGGTTGCCGAAGACCATCGAGCAGATGTTGACGGCCGTGCCGAGGTCGTGGGGGATGCGCTCCTGACGGCGGTAGAGCTTGGCGCGGTCGCCGTTCCACGAGTCGAAGACCGCCTTGACGGCGAGGTCCATCTGCTCGCGCGGGTCCTGCGGGAAGTCCCGCCCCGCCTCCTTCTTGACGATCTTCTTGAAGGTGGCGACCAGCTTCTTCAGGTCGGCGGCGGCCAGCTCGGTGTCGACCGTGACCTTCTTCGCGTCCTTGGCCTTCTCCAGCGCGTCCTCGAAGAGGTCGCCGTCGACGCCGAGGACGGTCTTGCCGAACATCTGGATGAGACGGCGGTAGGAGTCCCAGGCGAACCGCTCGTCGCCGGCCTGCTTGGCGAGGCCCTGCACGGACCTGTCGGAGAGACCGATGTTCAGGACCGTGTCCATCATGCCGGGCATGGAGAACTTGGCGCCGGAGCGGACCGAGACCAGCAGCGGGTCGTCGGGCCGGCCGAGCTCCTTGCCCATCCGCGCTTCCAGGGCGTCGAGGTGCGCACTCACCTCGTCACGCAGTGCCGCCGGCTCCTCGCCGCTGTCGAGGTAGGTCCTGCACGCCTCGGTGGTGATGGTGAAGCCGGGCGGGACCGGGAGGCCGAGGTTGGTCATCTCCGCGAGGTTGGCGCCCTTGCCGCCGAGCAGGTCCTTGAGGTCCTTGTTGCCCTCGGTGAAGTCGTAAACGAACTTCGCTACCTGGGGATCCTGGGGATCTTTGTTTTCCGACACGGGTCTCGACTCCTCGAGGACGCGGTGGCTGCCCTGACGGCGAGGAATGTACCCAGATCAAAGGCGCCTGGGTACGTCCACTTGCGCGTCATGCGCCCGTAACCGTTCGTCCGCCAGCGGATCGAAAGTCAAGGGTTGGCAAGCATGTGGCCGATCATGTGTTCACTTCTTTAAGGCGATCATCACTCCGGGCACCATTTTTCGCTCACATGAGCGCCATTTGTCACGTCTGAGTTCGATCGATGAACGATCAAGGGGTGGCACTCAGTGCCACCCCTTGGAGAAGTGCAGTCGCTCAAGATCCGCTCATCTGAGCGGAACCCTAATCAGAGGTGGCGAGAATCACGCTGCCACAGCCGCCCGGGTTCCACCATGCGGACGCCGCCTCGGGACGGAAACACCGCCGTCACACGCCCAGCGCGCGCAGCCGTTCCTCGACGCGGTCGGGGGCGTACAGGTGCTCCACCACCAGCGCTCCGGCGCCCACCAGCCCGGCCCGCTCCCCGAGCCGCGAGGTGACGACCTCGAGGCGGGCCGTGGAGCGCGGCAGCGCCCGCTGGTACAGCAGCTCGCGCACGCCCGTGAGGAAGGGAGTTCCGGCCAGATCTCCGGCGATCATCAGCACGCCGGGGTTGAGCAGGGTCACGACGGTCGCCAGGACGTCCCCGACCAGCCGCCCGGCCTCGCGGGCCAGCGCGACCGCCTCCGGGTGCCCGGCCGACAGCAGTTCGCGCACGTCGGAGCCGGATTCCGCCGGTACTCCGGCCGCGGTCAGCCGCCGGGCCACGGCGCCCCCGCTGGCGACGGCGGCCAGACAGCCGTAGGAGCCGCAGCGGCAGAGCGCCTGGGCGCCCTCGGGGACCCGGATGTGGCCGATGTCCCCGGCCCCGCCGTCCGTGCCGCGGAAGACGGAGCCGTCCATCACGACCCCGGCGCCGATCCCTGTCGACACCTTGACCAGCACGAACGCCGAGGTGTCGGGGTACGCGGCGCGCTGCTCGGCGAAGGCCATGAGGTTGGCGTCGTTGTCCACGAGCACGGGTACGGACCCGGCCGCCGCCCCGGCGTGCTCGGCGACGGCCCGGCCCAGCCGGCCCCTGATGTCGTAGCCGTCCCAGCCCGGCATGATCGGCGGCTGCACCACCCGGCCGGTGTCGCGGTCGACGGGGCCGGGCACCGCGAGGCCGATGCCGCACACCGACCCCGCCGGCTGTCCGGCCTTCTCCAGCAGCTCGGCGAACCAGCGGCCCAGTTCCCCGAGGACCGCCTCGGGGCCGTCCTCGACGACCAGGGTGCCGGCGCGCTCGACGACGATCTCGCCGGTCAGGGTCAGCAGGGCGGCGCGGGCGTGCCGGGTGTCCAGGTCGGCGGCGAGGACGACGGCGTGCTCGTCGTCGAACTCCAGGGTGATGGAGGGGCGCCCGCCCAGCGGGGAGTCGACGGGGCCGCCGGCTCCCTCGCGCAGCCAGCCCGCGCGGAAGAGACGGTCCAGGCGCTGGCCGACCGTGGCCCGGGAGAGCCCGGTGGCCTGCTGGAGCGCGCCGCGGGTGGTGGCACGGCCGCTGCGCACCAGTTCGAGCAGGTCCCCGGCGCTCGCCTGGCCGTTTCTGACGGGTCGTTCGCTCACGTACACCCCCTTGTGTTTCCCAACTCCGCATTACATAGTGAGTTATGCGTGTTAAATAGACGTAACTCTAGGGTAGCCATCGCCGATCCGGTGGCCGTTGCACCCCGGACACCAGTATGGCGGCGGTCAGGAGGGGGCCTGGGCATGGCCGAACGGCAGCATCTGCTCGTGTACGGCGGCACGTTCGCCGCGGTCGGCGATCAGGGCGACATCAGCGGAGTGCGCGGCGGCGGCGCGCCGGACGGCCTCTTCGTCCGGGACGCGCGGCACCTCAGCCGGTGGCAGCTCACCGTCGACGGCGCCGTGCCGGAGACGCTCACCCCGGTGACCGGCGGGGACACCGCGCGGTGCGTGCTGGTGCCGCGCGGCGGACGCGCCGAGCCGCCCGCGTACACCGTCTTCCGGGAACAGGCCGTCGGCGACGGCTCGTTCGTCGAGACGCTCCGCATCACCAGCAACCGTCCGGTGGCGTCGGTGCTCCACCTCGCGGTCACCGCCGACGCCGACTTCGCCGACCAGTTCGAACTCCGCGCCGACCACCGCACCTACGCCAAGACCGGCGCCACCCGCTCCCGCCAGGTCCTGCCGCACGGCGTGGAGTTCGGCTACCGGCGCGGCGAGTGGCGCTCCGTCACCACCGTGACCTCCGAGCCCGAGCCGGACGCGGTCGAGGAGACCGGGACCGGCGCCCGCCGCCTGGTGTGGACCCTCGACCTGGAGCCCCACGACACCGCCGAACTGGTCTTACGCGTCCTCGCCCGGCCGCACGGCCACCGGCGGGCCGTGCGCGTGCCCCGCTCCCCCGCCGCCGCCGTCGGCCGGCTGCTCGCCGAGGAGGACGCGTTCGCCCGGGGCGTCGCCTTCCCCACCGGCTGGCCGGAGCTGGCGGCGGCCTGCGCACGGGGCCTCGCGGACCTGGCCACGCTCCAGGTCCCGGCGAGGGGACCGGACGGCGAGGAGCTGCGCGTCCCGGCCGGCGGAGCGCCCTGGTTCCTCACGCTGATGGGCCGCGACGCCCTGCTGACTTCCCTCTTCACGCTTCCCTACCGCGCGGAGCCGGCCGCCGCGACGCTCGCCGCGCTCGCGGCCACCCAGGCCACGGCCCGGACCGCCGCCACCGATCCGCTGGCCCGCCCCGGCAAGATCGTGCACGAGGTGCGCCACGGCGAACTCGCCCACTTCGGCCAGGTGCCCTACGGCCGGTACTACGGTTCCGTCGACGCGACGCCGCTCTTCCTCGTGCTGCTCGGCGCGTACGCGGAACAGACCGGCGACACGGCCACCGCCCGCCGCCTGGAGCCGCACGCGCGCGCCGCGGTGGGCTGGATGCTCGACCACGGCGGGCTGACCGCGCGCGGCTACCTGTTCTACCGCGCCGACCGCGGCGGCCTCGCCAACCAGAACTGGAAGGACTCCCCCGGCGCCGTCTGCTGCGCCGACGGCTCCCGGCCGGGCGGCGCGGTCGCGGCGGCGGGCGCCCAGGGCTACGCGTACGACGCGCTGCGCCGCACCGCGTGGCTGGCCCGCACGGTGTGGGAGGACGAGACCTACGCGCAACTCCTCGAACAGGCCGCCGGTGATCTGCGCGACCGCTTCCAGCGGGACTTCTGGATGGCGGACCACGCCTTCCCGGCGCTCGCCCTGGACGGCGAGGGCCGCCAGGTGGACGCGCTGGCCTCCGACGCCGGGCACCTGCTGTGGTCGGGGCTGCTGGACAAGGAGTACGGGGAACTGGTCGGGCGGCGGCTCCTCGAACCCGACTTCTTCTCCGGGTGGGGCGTACGGACGCTGGCGGCCGGGCAGCCGGCGTACCACCCGCTGTCGTACCACCGGGGTTCGGTCTGGCCGCACGACAACGCGCTGATCGCGCTGGGGCTGGCCCGCTACGGGCTGCACGACGAGGCGCGGACGGTGGCGCACGGGATGGTCGACGCGGCGACGGCGGGCGGGCACCGGCTGCCGGAGGTGCTCGCCGGGTACGGGCGGGACCGGCAGGGGGTGCCGGTGCCTTATCCGCACGCGTGCGTGCGGGAGGCTCGGGCCGCCGCCGCGCCGCTCGCGTTCCTGACCGCGGTCGGGGGTGCGTGAGGTTGCCTCGTCGGCGGGTGCGGGTGGATCGTGGCTTGTCGCACCGTTCCCCGCGCCCCTTTCGGGGCTCGTTCGCTGAACGTCGGTGAGCAGCACCCCGTATCTCCTTCCGGATAGAGCGCCGTACGGAGGGACGTCCCGTTGTCTGTGTTCACGCGTGTCGCTCAGGCGGTGCCCCTCGGTGTGATGCGGGACCGGCATCCGAAGGCCGCCCTCGTCGTGCGGCGGGGGGTCACCGTCGGGGCGGCGCTGCTCGTGTTCGGGCTGCTGCTGCTGCCCAACGCCGCCGGGGCGCTGCGGCCGAACCGGTTCGCGCGGATTCCGGCGGAGGCGATCGTCGGGGCGGTGGTGCTGCTCGCCCTGCCACGCCGGCCGCGGCGGGTGGTGGCCGCGTTCGCCGGGGCCGTCCTCGGGGGGCTGACCCTGCTGAACCTGCTGGACATCGGGTACACCGAGTACCTCGGCCGGCCGTTCAACCCGGTCCTCGACTGGAGTCTGCTCCAGGACGCGCGGTCGTACGTGGCGGACTCGCTCGGCGGTGCCACCGCGGCCTGGGCGACGGTGGGCGCGCTCGTCGTCGCCGTCCTGCTGCCGGTCGTGACGGCGCTGGCGGTGGTCCGGCTCGGCGAGGTGCTGGCCGCGCACCGGGAGCGGGCGAACCGGGGCGCGCTGATCGCCGCCACGGTGTGGATCACCTGCTCCGCCCTCGGACTCCAGCTCTTCGGGATGCCGCTCGCCTCGGACCGGGCCGCCCGCGCACTGGAGCTGCAGGCGCGGCGGGCGGTGGTCACCGTGCAGGACGAGGCGGAGTTCGAGAAGGAGACGGAGGCCGACGCGTTCGGCGCGACGCCGGGCGCGCAGCTCGTGCCCGACCTGCGCGGCAAGGACGTCCTGTTCACCTTCGTCGAGAGCTACGGCCGTACCGCGATCGAGGACCCGGTGAGCGGGCCGGGCGTGGACCGCACGCTGGACGCGAGCACCGAGGCGCTTCAGAAGGCCGGGTTCCGGGCGAGGAGCGGCTGGCTGACGTCGGCGACGTACGGCGGCAGCAGCTGGCTCGGGCACTCCACGTTCCTGTCCGGGCTGTGGGTCGACAACCAGCAGCGCTACCGGACCGTCACCTCCGGCGACCGGCTCACCCTCACCGAGGCGTTCCGGCGCACCGGCGCCTACGACACGGTCGGCATCATGCCGGGCGTGCAGAAGAGCTGGCCGGAGGCGGACTTCTTCGGCCTCGACAAGGTATACAACGCCTTCGACATGGGGTACGAGGGGCCGAAGTTCAGCTGGTCGACCATGCCGGACCAGTACGCGCTGGAGGCGTTCCAGCGGCTCGAACACAGCAAGGAGCGGACGAAGCCGCTGATGGCGGAGATCGTGCTGACCTCCAGCCACCAGCCGTGGGCGCCGCTGCCCAGGAGCGTCGGCTGGGACGAGCTGGGCGACGGGCGGATCTTCGGGCCGATCGAGGCGGCGGGCGAGAAGGCGGCCGACGTCGTCGCCGACTCCGCGAAGTCCAAGCGGGCCTACGGCGAGTCCGTCGAGTACTCCGTCACCAGCCTCACCCAGTGGCTGGAGCGCTACGGCACCGGCGACACCGTCCTGGTCTTCCTCGGCGACCACCAGCCCATCGCCCGCGTCAGCGGGGACCACGCCAGCCGGGACGTGCCCGTGTCGATCGTCGCCAAGGACCCGAAGGTGCTGGACGCGATCGACGACTGGGGGTGGGCGGAGGGGCTCAGGCCGGGCGACACCACGCCGGTGTGGAAGATGAGCGCCTTCCGGGACCGGTTCCTGACGGCGTACGGCTCCACGCCGCACGCGTCGGGGAAGTGAGCCCGGGGCCTCAGCCTCCGGAGGTGTCGAGTTCGGCGTCCTCGCCGATGCCCGCGCAGTCGTAGGGGTCCTTCAGCCAGCCGTCGGGGAGCGCCACCCGGTTGTTGCCGGAGGTACGGCCGCGGGGGCCGTCGGCGCCGGCCGGCCAGGGCTGGGTGAGGTCGAGTTCGTCGAGTCCGGCGCGCAGCTCCGCCAGCGAGGAAGTGATCGCGAGGCGCTTGCGCATCTCTGAGCCGACCGCGAAGCCCTTGAGGTACCAGGCGACGTGCTTGCGGAAGTCGATCACACCGCGGGCCTCGTCGCCGATCCACTCGCCGAGCAGCGTGGCGTGCCGGACCATGGCGTCGGCGACCAGGCCGAGGGTGGGCCGGGCGCGGTCCTCGCGGCCCTCGAACGCGGCCACCAGGTCGGCGAAGAGCCAGGGCCGGCCCAGGCAGCCGCGGCCGACGACCACGCCGTCGCAGCCGGTCTCGCGGACCATCCGCAGGGCGTCCTCGGCCGACCAGATGTCGCCGTTGCCGAGCACCGGGATCTCCGGGACGTGCTCCTTGAGGCGGGCGATGGCCTCCCAGTCGGCGGTGCCGCCGTAGTGCTGGGCGGTGGTACGGCCGTGCAGCGCGACCGCCGTCACCCCCTCCTCGACGGCGATCCGGCCGGCGTCGAGGTAGGTGAGGTGGTCGTCGTCGATGCCCTTGCGCATCTTGATGGTGACGGGCAGGTCACCGGCGCCGCTGACCGCCTCGCGCAGGATGGCGCGGAGCAGCGGGCGCTTGAAGGGCAGAGCCGAGCCGCCGCCCTTGCGGGTCACCTTCGGGACGGGGCAGCCGAAGTTCAGGTCGATGTGATCGGCGAGGTCCTCGTCGACGATCATGCGGACGGCCTTGCCGACGGTGGCCGGGTCGACGCCGTACAGCTGGATCGAGCGGGGCCGCTCGGTGGCGTCGAAGTGGATCAGCTGCATGGTCTTCTCGTTGCGCTCGACCAGCGCCCGCGTCGTGATCATCTCGCTCACGAACAGGCCCTTGCCGCCGCTGAACTCCCTGCACAGGGTGCGGAAGGGGGCGTTGGTGATCCCGGCCATGGGGGCGAGGACGACGGGCGGCTGGACCGTGTGCGGACCGATCCGCAGGGGCGTGGTCGAAAGCGTGGACATTCCCCCATTGTGCCGTCGGCGGGCAATGGAATGGCAAAGTTAGTTAGTTAGCAACACTATTTATATGCGGCTACGATGAGTCCATGCCCGAGCTCAGCCACCGCCGCCGGTTGCTCGTGCTCGCGATCTGCTGCATGAGCCTGCTGATCGTGAGCATCGACAACACCGTCCTCAACGTCGCCCTCCCCGCCATGCAGCGGGACCTGGACGCCAGTACCTCCGGCCTCCAGTGGGCCGTGGACGCCTACACCCTCGTCCTGGCGGCGCTGCTGATGCTGGCCGGGTCGACGGCCGACCGGATCGGCCGCAAGAAGATCTTCATGACGGGCCTGGTGGTCTTCACCGCCGGCTCGGTGCTGTGCTCCCTCGCCCCCGGCCTGCCGTCGCTGGTGGCGTTCCGGATGGTGCAGGCGGTGGGCGGTTCGATGCTCAACCCGGTCGCCATGTCCATCATCACCAACACCTTCACCGACCCGCGTGAACGTGCCCGCGCCATCGGGGTGTGGGGTGCCGTCGTCGGCATCTCCATGGCCGCAGGTCCGCTGGTCGGCGGCGTGCTCGTGGAGTCGGTCGGCTGGCGCGCGATCTTCTGGATCAACCTGCCGGTGGGCCTCGCGGCCCTCCTCCTCACCCTGCGGTACGTCCCCGAGTCCCGCGCGCCCAGGGCCCGCCGCCCGGACCCGCTGGGCCAGGTCATGGTCATCGCCCTGTTCGGCAGCCTGACGTACGCGATCATCGAGGCGCCGAACGCGGGGTTCGCCACCGTGCTGCCGTACGTCGTCGTCGCCGTGGCGGCGCTGGCCGGGCTGCTCGCCTATGAGCCGCGCCGCCGCGAACCCCTCATCGACCTGCGCTTCTTCCGCTCGGCGCCGTTCAGCGGGGCGACGCTCATAGCCATCGCCGCGTTCGCCTCGCTCGGCGGGTTCCTGTTCCTGTCCACGCTGTACCTGCAGAACGTGCGCGGGCTCGACGCTCTGCACGCCGGTCTGTGGATGCTGCCGATGGCGATCCCGACCTTCCTGTGCGCGCCGCTGTCCGGACGGCTCGTCGGCAGCCGGGGGCCGCGGCCGTCCCTGCTGATCGCGGGCGCCGCGATGACCGTCAGCGGCGTACTGTTCGCCGCCTTCGAGGCGGAGACCTCGGACGTCACCCTCTTCCTCGGCTACGTCCTGTTCGGCATCGGCTTCGGCTTCGTCAACGCGCCCATCACCAACACGGCCGTCTCCGGCATGCCGCGCGCCCAGGCAGGCGTGGCCGCCGCCGTCGCCTCCACCAGCCGGCAGCTCGGCCAGACCCTCGGCGTGGCGGTGGTCGGCGCGGTCCTCGCCTCGGGCGTCGGCGTCGGCGCGTCCTCGTACACGGCGCGTTTCGTCTCCGCCGCGCGGCCCGGCTGGTGGATTCTCGCGGGGTGCGGACTGGCGGTACTGGTGCTGGGCGCGGTGACGACCGGGGCACGGGGGCGTCGCAGCGCGGAACGGGCGGCTGAGCGGCTGGGGGCTTCGGAGGTGCGGGACGGGGTGGGTGTGCGGGACCCCGAGGGTGTGTGATCTGCCGGTACCGGCGGCGGTGAACCTGGTGCGGCGGCCGGTCCCCCCGGCCGGCCGCCGCTCCCTCACCGAGATTGCGCCACGCCGGGCTGTCCGGCAACGGTTTCCCTGTCCGGGACAGACGTCCGGCTGTCCGGGCAGGTCAGCGGCTTGTCCGGACGGTACGGACGGGGATGACGGGGCGGATGTCTCTGGCCGGGGCGGGGGTTGTCGGGCGTGTCACAAGCGTTGAACAATGACCGCATGGGGAGCACGGGGGGTCCGGGGCACACCGGGGACGGCATGACCGGCACGACGGGTGGGGGCGCCGGTGACGTCGTGGACGAGGGCGTCGTGGACGAGGGCGTCGTCGACGCAAGCGTCGTGGACGAGGGCGTCACGCGTGGGGGCTTCGCGGGTGAGGGCATCGCGGGTGAGGGCATCGCGGGCGGCGGGCCGGATCCGCGGGTCGCGCGTACTCCCGCCGAGTACGTCGCCCTCCTGCGGCGGCTGAAGGACGGCAGCGGGCTGACCTATCGCCAGTTGGAGCGGCGGGCGGCCGAACGGGGGGACGTCCTGGCGCGCAGTACCGTCGCCGACGTCCTGCGCCGGGACGGCCTGCCGCGCGCCGAACTCGTCGCCGCTCTGGTCCGGGCCTGCGGCGCGGGACGGGACACGGCGGTGTGGCTGACGGAGCGTGAGCGGATCGCCGAGGGCGGCACGGCCGGGGACCGTCCGGACGGCGTGAGCGCGGGCGGCGTCGAGGAAGCCACAGCGACGGAAGCGGCGGGACGGGAGTCGGCGTCGTCGGCCGGGCCGTCGGGGCCGCACTCGGAGGGGTCGGCGGGGCC
Organism: Streptomyces sp. CRN 30; assembly: GCF_034105845.1. NCBI lineage: Bacteria > Bacillati > Actinomycetota > Actinomycetes > Kitasatosporales > Streptomycetaceae > Streptomyces > Streptomyces sp. CRN 30. Next base: position 51,696 of record NZ_JAVRHI010000193.1, read on the forward strand.
ACGCGGGGCTACGGGGGCGGCCGTGCCGCGCGGTGGACCCGAGCCGGTGACGACGCCCGTGGTCGCGGGGGCCACTGATTCCACACGTCCCGCCGGTGAGCCGGGTTCCCGGGGCTCCGGTGATGGTCAGGGCTCCGGTGGTGGTCGGGACGCCGGTGGTGGTCGGGGCGCCGGGCGCGGCCGTGCGCGGGGGGTCGTGCTCGCCGCCGTGGCCGCGCTCGGCGCCGTCGCGCTGCTCGCCGCGGGCGGGTACTTGCTCCTGCCCGAGGACGACGAGGAACCGGCCGGCGGCGGGCCGGGGCCCGCGGCCGGGGTGACGCGGATCCGGCCCGCACAGGCACCGGAGCTCTGTCTGACCGACGGGGAGGCGCGCACGGAGGACGGGCAGTCGAAGATCGTGGCGGTCCAGCGGCCGTGCGGCGAGGCCGTACCGCCGACGACGCGGCTGCTGAAGGCGGACAGCGGGCTGTACCGCATCCAGTGGGACCACCCCTCCGAGGGCAAGGGCTGTCTCACGGTCCTCGGCGAGGGCGACTTCCGCGACCGGCTCGAACCCTGGAACGACTGTGCCCTCGCGGGCACGGCCCAGCTGTTCCGCATCGAACGCGCCGGAGGCACCACGGGCGGAGGCACCACGGACGGCAACGACCGCCCCTGGCGGCTGCGCGCGGCCGGGAGCGACGACCGCTGCGTCGGTATGCGGGGGGACGGGGACGCGGACGAGATCGGCGCGGTCGCGGTGATGGAAGGGTGCCGCGGTACGGGCGCGGACGGTCAGCTCTTCCTGATCGGCGACCGAAAGGACTGACCGCAGGCGCCGAGGACCGCCTCCTCCACCCGCGGCAGGGCCCGCTGGCCCAGCAGGGCCAGAGCGATCGCCGCGGCCACCCCGGCCCAGGCGAACGGCCCGAGCGGTGTGCAGCCGAAGAGCGTGCTCGCGACCGGCGTCTGCACCAGGGCGACCAGCGCGGCGGCGGACCCCAGCGACGTCAGCCGCACGAGCCGGCTGCCGCGCCGGTCGGCCAGGGTCTGGGCGAGCTGCGTGCCGACCACCGCGCACAGCGCCATCGTCGTCGCCCGCCGGGTTGTGCCCGGCGTGAACCGGCCCAGCAGCCACGCCGCCGTCGCCCCCAGCGCCGTGGTCAGCGCCCGGTGCCGGATCTGCCGGATCAGCGGCTCGCCCAGCAGCGCCGTACCGAGGGGCGCGCTCGCGTCGCGTTCCTCCGCCTCCTCCCCCGCCGGGGTCACCGCCACGGCCATCGCCGGGAACAGGTCGGTGAAGAGGTTCACCAGCAGCATCTGACGGGTCGAGAGCGGCGCCGAACCGCCCAGCACCGTACCGAGGATGCCGAAACCGACCTCGCCCGCGTTGCCGCCGATGAGGATCGCGATCGCGTCGGCGACGCTGTGCCACAGGGCGCGGCCCTCCCGTACCGCTTCCACCAGGACCAGCAGGTCGTCACCGGTGACGACCAGGTCGGCGGCGTTGCGGGCGGCGGCCGAACCGCGGGCGTTGATGCCCACGCCGATGTCGGCGGCACGGATCGCGGCGGCGTCGTTGGCGCCGTCGCCCACCATGCCGACGACCCGCCCGGCGTCCCGCAGCGACTCCACGACCTGCAGTTTCTGCTCGGGCGCGACGCGGGCGACGATGTCGGCGTCGCGCAGCATCCGCGACCGCGCCCTGCGGTCCGCGGCGGCCAGTTCGTCGCCGGTGACCACGGTCGCGTCCTCGGGCCAGCCCAGGTCGGCGGCGATGGCGCGGGCGGTCGCCGGATGGTCGCCGGTCAGCACCACCGGCCGTACGCCCGCCTCGCGCAACCCCCGCACCAGCGCCGGGGAGGTCTCGCGGGCCACGTCGGACAGCGCCAGCAGACCGGTGAACTCCAGGTTCAGCGCCTCCAGGGGCTGTTCGAGGACGGTGGCCGGGTCCTCGCCGCCGGCCAGCGGACGCCGGGCCACCGCCAGGACACGCAGCCCGGCGCCCGCCAGGTCGTGGGCCGTGTCGGAGGCGTGGTCCGGCAGCGCGTGGCAGGCCGGGAGCACCGTCTCCGGGGCGCCCTTGACGACCAGGACGGCCGGGCCGCCGTCCCCGTCCCGGCCCACGGCGGCGGCGTATCCCCGGGACGTCTCGAACGGCAGGCCCTCCGTCTGCCGCCACCGCGGGTCGTCACCGGCGGCGGCGAGGACCGCCTCGTCGGTGGCGTGCGTGGGCCGGGTGCCGTCGGCGTCGCCGTCGAACCGGGGACAGGCGCGGGCCGCGACCCGTACCGCCTCCTCCGACTCCGGCGCGGACGCGCGGTGCACGGTGCCGTCCACGCCCGCGACCTCGACCAGCCGCAGCCGGTTCTCGGTGAGCGTGCCGGTCTTGTCGAAGCAGACGGTGTCCATCCGGCCCAGCGCCTCCAGCGTGCGCGGGGTACGGACCAGGACGCCGCGCCGGCCGAGTCGCCGGGCCGCCGCGAGCTGCGCGACCGTCGCCACCAGCGGCAGCCCCTCCGGTACGGCGGCCACCGCCACGGACACCCCGCCGCTGACCGCCTGCCGGATCGGCGTGCCGCGCAGCAGCGACAGGCCGGTGACGGCGGCCCCGCCGGCCAGGGTGAGCGGCAGCGCCTTGGCGGTCAGCTCCTGGAGCCGGGCCTGCACGCCCGCGGCGGAGGGGGTGCGGGAGGCGAGCGAGACGGCGCGGGCGGCCTCCGTACGGTCCCCCGTGTCGACGACGACCGCGCGGGCGCGACCGGCGACGACCGTGGTGCCCTCGAAGACCATGCAGTGGCGCTCGGCGACCGGCGCGTCCGGGGTCGCGTCGACGCCCTTGTCCACGGGCAGCGACTCCCCGGTCAGCGCCGACTCGTCGACCTCCAGCCCGTCCTCCCACAGCAGCCGGGCGTCGGCGGGGACGACGTCGTCGGTGGTCAGAGCGATGACGTCACCGACCCGAAGCTTTGCGGCGTCGACGAGCCGGGGGGACGGGGCGGAGTCGGAGGGGGCGGCGTCCGAGGAGGGGGTGCCGTCGTCGGACCACCCGTGCTCCGTCAGCCGCGCCTTCTGTGTCTGCTGTGCCAGCAGACCGGCCAGCGCTCGCTCGGCGCGCAGCCGCTGCAACCCGCCGACCAGGGCATTGAGGTCGAGCGCACCGACGACGAGCGCGGCGTCCAGTACGGAGCCGAGGATCGCCTCGGCGGCCGAGCCGACCGCGAGGACCGGGGTGAGCGGGTCGTCGAGTTCGCCCCGCACGGCACCGGCCAGCTGCGCCGTCCAGACCACCGGCGCGAGCACGGGGGTGCGGGCCGCGCGCCGGGCCGCCGCCCGCACCCGGGCGGCCAGCCGCTCA
>NZ_JAVRHI010000194.1:0-11618 GCF_034105845.1 Streptomyces sp. CRN 30
CACCGGACCGCCCCCCGCCGGCCACCCGGCGCGACCGGCCCCGCCCACCCCCGTCATCCGCCCCGGGCGGCCAGCACCGCCGCCAGGTCGAGCGCGCCCGCCCGCTCGATGTCCTCCTGGTACTTCAGGACCGCCCCCAGCGTCGCCGTGGCCAGTTCCGCGTCGGCCTCCGCGGCGCCGAGCGCGTCCAGCGCGCGGGCCCAGTCCAGAGTCTCCGCCACCCCCGGCGGCTTCAGCAGGTCCTGGCCGCGCAGCGCCTGCACCAGCGCCGTCACCTGTTCCGCCAGCCGGGCCGACACCTCCGGCAGTCGCCGCCGTACGACGGCCAGTTCGTGTGCGAAGTCCGGGTGGGCGAACCAGTGGTACAGACAGCGGCGCTTGAGGGCGTCGTGCACCTCACGGGTGCGGTTGGAGGTCAGCACCACCACCGGCGGCTCCCCGGCGCGGACGGTCCCCAGCTCCGGGATCGTCACCGAGAAGTCGGAGAGCAGCTCCAGCAGGAACGCCTCGAACTCGTCGTCGGCCCGGTCGATCTCGTCGATCAGCAGCACGCACGGCGTGGTCGTCAGGGCCCGCAGCAGCGGCCGGGCGATCAGGAACCGCTCGTCGTACAGCTCGCCCTCCAGCCGCCCGGCGTCCGTCGCGCCGACCGCCTCGGCCGCCCGCAGGTGCAGCAGCTGACGCGGGAAGTCCCAGTCGTACAGGGCCTGCGAGGCGTCGATGCCCTCGTGGCACTGGAGCCGGACCAGCGGGGCGCCGAGCGCCTCGGCGAGGGCGACGGCGAGCGCGGTCTTGCCGGTGCCCGCGTCGCCCTCGCAGAAGACCGGCCGGTGCAGCCGCAGCGCCAGACAGCAGGTCACGGCCAGCCCGTCGTCGACGAGGTACCCGGTCCCCGCCAGCCCGGCCCGGATCTCCCCGGGACCGCCGGCCGGCCTCACCCCATCCCCGCGGCGGCCAGCACCGCCCGCCGGGTCAGCACCCGCGCCAGGTGCGCCCGGTACTCGGGCGAGGCCGAGACGTCCTGCGCGGGGACCGTGCCGATCGCCGCCGACTCCGCGGCCCGCGCGACGGCCCGCACGTCCCCGGCACCGGACAGCGCCTCCTCGGCGGCCGTCGCGCGCAGCGGCGTGGCGCCCATGTTGACCAGCCCGATCCGGGCCTCGGCGATCGCGCCGTTCCCGCGCCGCACCAGCGCCGCCACGCCGACCACCGCCCAGGACTGCGCCGCCCGCTGGAACTTCTCGTAGTGGAACCCCCAGCCCTCCGACTTCGGCACCCGCACCTCGATCAGCAGCTCGTCGGGGGTGAGCGCGGTCTCCAGGTAGTCGGTGAAGAACTCCCGGGCCGGAACCGTGCGCCGCCCGCGCGGCCCCTGCGCGACCAGCTCCCCGTCCAGCGCGAGGAGCACCGCGGGCAGGTCCCCGGCCGGGTCGGCGTGCGCGAGGGAGCCGCCGAGGGTCCCCCGGTGCCGTACGGCGGGATCGGCGACCTTCGCCGTCGCGGCGGCCAGCAGCCCCGCGTGCCGGCGCACCAGCGGGTCATGGACCACGTCGTGATGGGTGGTCAGCGCGCCGACGACGAGGAACCCGCCCTCCTCGCGCACCCCGCGCAGGCCCGGGAGGCGGCCGACGTCCACCACCAGGTCGGGGAAGGCCAGCCGCAGCCGGAGCAGCGGCAGCAGGCTCTGCCCGCCGGCCAGCACCTTCGCGTCCTCGCCCGCGCCCGCGAGGACGCGCACCGCCTCCTCGACGCTGCCGGGCCGGACGTAGTCGAACGCGGGCGGGATCATGCGGTCGCCTCCTCCATCGCGCGCCACACCCGTTCGGGCGTGCAGGGCATCGGTACGTCCGTCACGCCCAGCGGCCGCAGCGCGTCCACGATCGCGCCCACCACCGCCGGGGTGGAGGCGATCGTCCCGGCCTCGCCGACGCCCTTCACGCCGAGCGGGTTGGAGGTTGCCGCGGTCTCCGTGCGGTCCGTCACGAAGTCCGGCAGGTCCGCCGCGGAGGGGACCAGGTAGTCGGCCATCGTGCCGGTGACCAGGTTGCCCTCGTCGTCGTAGACGGCCTCCTCGTAGAGCGCCTGCGCGATGCCCTGCGCGAGGCCGCCGTGCACCTGGCCCTCGACGATCAGCGGGTTGACCACCCGGCCGACGTCGTCGACGCAGACGTAGGAACGGATACGGCTGCGCCCCGTCTCGGTGTCGACCTCCACCGCGCACAGGTGGGTGCCGTGCGGGTAGGAGAAGTTCTCCGGGTCGACGACGTGCCCGGCGTTGATGCTCGGCTCCACGCCGTCGGGCAGGTCGTGCGAGGTGAACGTCTCGAAGGCGATCTCCTGGATGGACCTGCGGGCCTCGGGAGAGCCCTTGACCGCGAAGACCCCGTCCCGGAACTCCAGGTCGCGCTCGCTCGCCTCCAGCAGGTGCGCGGCGACCTTCCGGGCCTTCTCCACCACCTTCTCCGCGGCCCGGTGCACCGCCGCGCCGCCCACCACCAGCGACCGCGACCCGTAGGTGTCCATGCCCTGCGGCGCCGCCCGGGTGTCGCCGTGCACCACCTCCACGTCCTCGAACGGCACACCCAGCACGTCGGCCGCGATCTGGCTCCAGGACGTCACGTGCCCCTGGCCGTGCGGACTGGTGCCGGTGACCACCTCGACCTTGCCGGTGGGCAGCATCCGGACGCTCGCCGCCTCCCAGCCGCCCGCCGCGTACCGCAGGTCCCGCAGCACCCGGCTCGGCGCCAGGCCGCACATCTCCGTGTACGTCGACACCCCGATCCCCAGCCGTACGGTGTCCCCGCGCTCGGCGCGCTTGCGCTGCTCGGCGCGGAGCCCGTCGTACCCGAAGAGCGCCAGCGCCTTCTCGGTCGCCGCCTCGTAGTTGCCGCTGTCGTAGGTCAGCCCGGCGATCGTCGTGTACGGGAACTCCTCGTGCCGTATCCAGTTCCGGCGCCGCAGCTCCACCGGGTCCAGGCCCAGTTCGGCGGCGAGTTCGTCCATGATCCGCTCGATGGCGTACGTCGCCTCCGGGCGCCCGGCACCCCGGTAGGCGTCGGTGGGGGTCCGGGTGGTGAACACCCCGGTGCAGGTGAACTCGTAGGAGTCCATCTTGTAGATGCCCGGGTACATGAAGGCGCCCAGGATCGGGACGCCGGGCGTGACGAGCATCAGGTACGCGCCCATGTCGGCCAGCAGGTCCACCTTCAGGCCGAGCAGCCGCCCGTCGCGGCTCGCTGCGATCTCCACGTCCTGGACCATGCCGCGGCCGTGGTGGGTGGCGAGGTACCCCTCGGACCGGGACTCGGTCCACTTCACCGGGCGGCCGAGCCGGCGCGCGAGATCGAGGGCGACCGCCTCCTCGCCGTACACCTGGAGCTTGGAGCCGAACCCGCCGCCCACGTCGGGCGCGACGACGCGCAGCTTGTGCTCGGGCACGCCCGTGACCATGGCGAGCATGACCCTGAGGACGTGCGGGATCTGGGTGGAGGAGTACACCGTGTACTCGCCGGACGCGGCGAGCGGGGTGACGACGACCGCGCGCGGCTCCATGGCGTTGGCGATCAGCCGCTGCTGCCGGTAACGGCGCCGCAGCGTCACGTCCGCGCGGGCCCGGACCGCGGCGAACTCCTCCCCGCCCTTCAGCGGCCACACGTAGGAGCGGTTGGTGCCCCGGTCGGCGTGGACCAGCGGGGCGCCCTCGGCGAGGGCCGCCTCCAGGTCCAGGACCGGCTCCAGCGGCGTGTACTCGACCTCGACCGCCTCCAGCGCGTCGGCCGCGGCGTACCGGTCGCGGGCCACCACCACCGCCACCGGGTCCCCGGCGTGCCGCACCTCCTCGACCGCGACCGCCGGGTGGTCCGGCAGCACGATGTCCTCGGTGACCGGCCAGGCGCACGGCAGCGAGGCCAGGCCGTCCGCGAGATCACGGCCGCTGAACGCCGCGACCACGCCCGGCCGTTCCAGCGCGGGGGACACGTCGACCCGGTCGATCCGGGCGTGCGCCATCGGGCTGCGCAGGAACGCCAGGTGCAGCAGGCCGGGTGCCTGGATGTTGTCCGTCCAGTTGGTCTGCCCCGCCAGGAGCCGGGCGTCCTCCTTGCGGGGCCGGGCCCGGCCGACCTCGCCCGTGACGGGAGCCCCGGTCATGCCGGCACCTCCGCGTCCTCGGTGGCACGGGCCGCGGCGAGCACCGCCCGCACGATGTTCTGGTAGCCCGTGCAGCGGCACAGGTTGCCCTCCAGCGCCTCGCGCACCTCGTCGGGGGCCGGGTCGGGGTTCTCCCGCAGCAGGTCGCGCGCCGCCATCAGCATCCCGGGGGTGCAGTAGCCGCACTGGAGCGCGTGCCGCTCGTGGAAGGCCCGCTGGAGCGGCGTCGGTCCGCCGTCCGCCGCCAGCCCCTGCACGGTGGTCACCTCGCAGCCGTCCGCCTGCACCGCGAGGACGGAACAGCTCTTCACGCTCGCGCCGTCGAGGTCGACGGTGCAGGCCCCGCAGCTGGAGGTGTCGCAGCCGATCGGGGTGCCGGTCAGACCCAGCCGGTCGCGCAGGTAGTGCACCAGCAGCAGCCGGGGTTCCACCTCGTCCTGGTACGTCGTGCCGTCCACCTTCACCGAGACACGGGTCATCTGCCCTCCCAGGAACAGGAACACCGGACGTGATGGGCGTCACTGTAGGTCCGCCCCGGGCGGGCGGCGAGGGGCGGGACGGAAGCGGAGCGCCTGCCCCCGGCCCGGTCGCCGTACTGGGCCTGACGGGTGAGACCGCCCGTACGGCCGTGACCGGCGCCGCCGCCACCGCGTTGCCCAGTGCATGTTCTCCACACGACGATTGGTCACCGCGGTCTCCCTCGCGGCCGGGATCACCGGTCTCGCCGCGATGCCGGCGAGCGCGGCCGACGCGGGCGGCCAGGAAACCGGCGGCCTCCGACCGACGCAGATCCTCGACTCCCTCGCCGTCTCCGACCTGCCGGCCGAGTACCGCGACCAGGTGTTGCGCCCCTCGGACCAGCTCCGCAAGCTCAAGGACCTCAACCAGCTGCGGCAGCTCACCGACATGGCCGCGCCGGTCACCGGCCTCCTGCCGGGCATCCACACCTGAGCGGACACCCCACGAGACCGGCCGGAGGGCCGCCCGGACCACCGGGCGGCCCTCCGCCGTTCACCCGCCCGTGCGCGCGCTCAGTCGTCGCCCGTCAGGAACTGCGTCGCCGCCAGCTCCGCGTAGAGCGGGTCGCCGGTCAGCAGCTCCCGGTGGGTGCCGACCGCGCGGACCCGGCCCGTGTCCATCACCACGATCCGGTCCGCCGCCGTCACCGTGGACAGCCGGTGGGCGACGACCAGCACCGTCGTCGTCCGCGCCACGTCGGCGACGGTGTCCCGCAGCGCCGCCTCGTTGACCGCGTCCAGCTGCGAGGTGGCCTCGTCGAGCAGCAGCAGCCGGGGCCGGCGCAGCAGCGCCCGGCCGATCGCGACACGCTGGCGCTCACCGCCCGACAGCTTCGTCCCGCGGTGCCCGACCAGGGTGTCCAGACCGTCCGGCAGCCGGGCCACCAGCCCGTCCAGGCGGGTCGTCTTCACCACCCGCGCGACCGCGTCCTGAGCCGCGTCCGGATTGCCCAGCAGCAGGTTGTCCCGGAGCGAACCCGACAGCACCGGCGCGTCCTGCTCGACGTAGCCGATCGCGGCCCGCAGCTCCGGCAGCTCCCAGTCGGCGACGTCCCGGCCGTCCAGCGTCACCGTGCCCGACTCGGCGTCGTAGAACCGCTCGATGAGCGAGAAGACCGTCGTCTTGCCCGCGCCGGACGGGCCGACGAACGCCGTCATGCCCCGGGCCGGCACGGCGAACGTCACCCCGTGGTGCACGCGCGGCAGGTCCTCGGCGTAGCGGAAGCGGACGTCGTGGAAGGCGACCGCGGCGGGCTCCGCGCCCGGCGACGGCAGCGGCGCCGGACGGGCCGGGGGCTCGGCGGGCAGCCGCTGTGCCTCCTGGATGCGGACCAGCGCCGCCGCACCCGTCTGGTACTGCGTGACGGCGCTGATGACCTGCTGCAACGGGGAGATCAGGAAGAACACGTACAGCAGGAACGCGACCAGGGTGCCGATGTCGACGGCGCCGGTGGCCACCCGCGCCCCGCCCACCGCCAGCACCGTGATGAACGCGACCTGGATCGCGAGGCCCGCCGTGTTGCCCGCCGCCGCCGACCACTTGGCGGCGCGCACGCTCTGCCGCCAGGACTCCTCGGCCGCCTCGTGCAGCGCCCGCTCCTCCCGGGGCTCGGCGCCCGACGCCTTGACCGTCCGCAGCGAGCCCAGCACCCGCTCCAGCGCCGCGCCCATCACCCCGACGGCCTTCTGCGCCTCCTTGCTCGCCCGGTTGATGCGCGGCGCGATCAGGCCGATCACCACGCCCGCGCCCGCGATGACCGCCACGGTCACGGCCAGCAGCACGGGATCGACCAGGCCCATCATCACGACGGTGGCGAGCAGCGTGAGCCCCCCGGTGCCGAGCCCGACCAGCGAGTCGGAGGTCACCGTGCGCAGCAGCGTGGTGTCCGAGGTGATCCGGGCCATCAGGTCGCCCGGTTCGGAGCGGTCCACGGCCGGCACCCGCAGCCGCAGCAGGTACGAGGAGAGGGAGCGCCGCGCGCCCAGCACCACCGACTCGGCGGTGCGCCGCAGCACGTACGCGCCGAGCGCCCCCACCACCGCGTTGAAGACCACCAGCGCCGACATCGCCAGCAGCGCGCCGGCGACCGCACGGTCGTGCGACAGGTCGTCGATCAGTCCCCGGGCCACGAGCGGCAGCAGCAGCCCCGTCGCCCCGGTGACCAGCGACAGGACGGCGCCGCCGAGCAGTGCCCAGCGGTGCGGGCGCACATAGCCGAGGAGCAGCCGCCAGGCGGGCGGGCCGGGTGGTGCCGTCTGCGTGTCTGCGATGCTCACGGTGCTCCTTCGCGCTCCTGCGGCCGGTGGCCGGACCCCCTGAAGGCTACGTCCGGGTCACGGCCGGGCACGGTCGGTGGCCCCGCGCCGATCACTTGCGCGTAGGGTCGGCGGGGACAGGACAGTGGCCGAGAAAGGGGTCAGCGCCATGGCGCAGGAAGTACGCGGCGTGATCGCACCGGGCAAGGACGAACCGGTACGGATCGAGACGATCGTCGTGCCGGATCCCGGACCCGGCGAGGCCGTGGTGAAGATCCAGGCGTGCGGCGTCTGCCACACCGACCTGCACTACAAGCAGGGCGGCATCAGCGACGACTACCCGTTCCTGCTCGGCCACGAGGCCGCGGGCGTCGTGGAGTCGGTCGGGCCGGGCGTGGACGACGTGGCCCCCGGTGACTTCGTGGTCCTCAACTGGCGTGCCGTGTGCGGGAAGTGCCGCGCGTGTCTGCGCGGCCGCCCCTGGTACTGCTTCGACACCCACAACGCCACGCAGAAGATGACCCTGGCCTCGACCGGCCAGGAGCTGTCCCCGGCGCTCGGCATCGGCGCGTTCGCCGAGAAGACGCTGGTCGCCGCCGGACAGTGCACCAAGGTCGACCCGGCCGTCGCGCCGGAGGTCGCGGGACTCCTCGGCTGCGGCGTGATGGCCGGCATCGGTGCCGCGATCAACACCGGCAACGTCGGCCGCGGCGACAGCGTCGCCGTCATCGGCTGCGGCGGCGTCGGTGACGCGGCGATCGCCGGCTCCTACCTGGCGGGCGCCGCCAAGGTCATCGCCGTCGACATCGACGACCGCAAGCTGGCGACCGCCCGCACCATGGGCGCCACCCACACCGTCAACTCCCGCGAGACCGACCCCGTCGAGGCGATCCGCGAGCTGACCGGCGGCTTCGGCGCCGACGTCGTGATCGAGGCGGTGGGCCGCCCGGAGACGTACCGGCAGGCGTTCTACGCCCGCGACCTGGCCGGCACGGTCGTCCTCGTCGGCGTCCCCACCCCCGAGATGCAGCTCGAACTGCCGCTCCTCGACGTCTTCGGCCGCGGCGGCTCCCTCAAGTCCTCCTGGTACGGCGACTGCCTGCCCTCCCGGGACTTCCCGATGCTGATCGACCTCCACCAGCAGGGCCGCCTGGACCTGTCGAAGTTCGTGACGGAGACCATCCGGCTCGACGAGGTGGAGAAGGCGTTCGAGCGGATGCACGGCGGCGACGTCCTGCGCTCGGTGGTGGTCCTCTGATGGCCGCCCGTGTCGAACGCGTCGTCACCTCCGGGAAGTTCGAGCTGGACGGCGGCTCCTGGGACGTCGACAACAACGTGTGGCTGGTCGGTGACGACCAGGAGGTGCTCGTCATCGACGCCGCGCACGACGCCGACGCGATCCTCGAAGCCGTCGGGGACCGCCGCCTCACCGGCATCGTCTGCACCCACGCCCACAACGACCACGTCAACGCGGCCCCGGCGCTCGCCGAGCGGACCGGCGCGACGATCTGGCTGCACCGCGACGACCTCCCGCTGTGGCGGCAGACCCACCCCGAGCGGGAGCCCGACGCCTTCCTGGCCGACGGCCAGGTCATCGAGGTGGCAGGCGCCGGCCTGACGGTCCTGCACACCCCCGGGCACGCGCCCGGCGCCGTCTGCCTGTACGGCCCGGGGCTCGCCACCGTCTTCACCGGCGACACCCTCTTCCAGGGCGGCCCCGGCGCCACCGGCCGCTCCTTCTCGGACTTCCCGACGATCGTCGACTCGATCCGCGACCGGCTCCTCACCCTCCCCCCGGAGACCGAGGTGCGCACCGGCCACGGCGACTCGACCACCATCGGCGCGGAGGCCCCCCACCTGGACGAGTGGATCAAGCGCGGCCACTGAGCCGGCCCGGAAAAGACCGACAGGATATGTCCGGTTTCCCGGGGATGTTCGTGCGTGCACACCGACCACGCACGTCAGGAACGGGAGGCCGGACCTGCCGGACTCGCTCGAAGGCAAGGTCGCACTGGTCGCGGGGGCGACCCGGGGAGCCGGACGGGGGATCGCCGTCCCCACCGACCACCTCGACCCGGCACAGGTCGGCGACCGCGTCGACCGCGTCGCCCGCGAAGTCGGCCGCGTCGCCCGTGGCCTTCTCCCTCGGCCACGAACTCGGGCCGCGCGCCGCCACGGCCGTCGCGCTCACCCCGGGCCGGCTCCGCTCGGAGATCATGCTCGACGCGTCCGGCGTGCGGGAGGAGAACTGGCGCGACGCCCTGGGAGAGCACGCCCCACTTCGCCACCGACCTCGACGGCAGCCGCCCGGACGCCTGGCGCTACCTCGTCGAGGTCCAGGACCCCGGCGAGCCGGCGGACGTCACCGGGTACCGCTGACGGGGTGATCGCACCGGGGCTACGGTGTCTCCCGTGACGGACACCACACGGTTCACGGGACACGCGGCGCTCATCACGGGTGCGGCGCGCGGCATCGGCGCCGCCACCGCCGCCCGGCTGGCGCGGGAGGGGGCCCGGGTCCTGCTCACCGACGTGGACCCGGACGCCGCGGAGCGCACCGCCGAGGCCCTGCGCGGCCGGGGACTCGCCGTCGAGGCACGGGTCTGCGACGTCACCGACCGGGCGTCGGCCGAGGCGGCCGTCGCCCACGCCGCCGACACCTTCGGCGCCCTCGACGTCCTGGTCAACAACGCCTACTCCTGTACGCCCGACACCGGGCGCTTCGAGGACGAACCCGACACGACCTGGGCCCGCGACCTCGACACCACCCTCACCGGCGCCTACCGCTGCTGCCGCGCCGCCCTGCCGCACCTCGCGGCCTCGGGGCGCGGCGCGATCGTGAGCATCGGATCGGTCAACGGCGTGCAGGACTTCGGCAACCACGCCTACAGCGCCGCCAAGGCGGGCCTGGCCTCCCTCACCCGCACCCTCGCCGGGCACGCGGCGCCGCGCGGTGTCCGCGTCAACCTCGTCGTCCCGGGCACGGTGCGCACCACGGCCTGGGAGGGCCGTGACGCCCAGTTGGCGGCGGTGCGGCGGCTGTACCCGCTGGGCCGGGTCGGCGAACCCGACGACATCGCCGCAGCGGTGGCCTTCCTCGCCTCGCGCGACGCGGCCTGGATCACCGGCACCACCCTCACCGTCGACGGCGGTCTCACCGCCGTCAACGCGGGGTTCCGGCAGGCGGTCGCGGAGGTGACGTGAACTCCCGCACATCAGGGGGCAGATGACGTGACCATTAACACGGTCCGTTATGTCCGGTTAGAGAGTCCTTACTCACGGTGCCTTCACGTCGTGAGCCGTATGCTTCACACCATGTCCACCACTGTTGATCCTTCCTCCGAGCGATCGGCTGCCGAGGTCAACGAGGAGATCCGGGCCCTGTGGCGCCGGTCGGGCGGGACACTGAGCGTCGAGCAGCGCGAGGAGTACCAGCGGCTCGTCCTGGAGTGGGCCGCCGCGGCCCCCCACCCGGTGAAGGCGGCCTGACCGCCGTCCACGGCCAAGGCGGCCCGACCGCCGTCCCGGCCCTCCTCGGCAGCCGCCACACACAGAAGCGCCCTAGCCCCAGGTCGCCGAGTAATGCCGCCGGTACGCCTTGCGGTCGTGCTCCGAGCGTATCCAGCGGGCGGCCACCAGCATGAGCAGGCTGCCCGCCACGATCAGCAGACCGGGGCCGAGCGTGCCGCGGTCGGTGAGCCGGGCCAGCAGCGTCGAGGCGTCCGCGCCCGGCACCGGCGCCGACGTCCCGGGCGAGGCGGCACCGGCCCCGTCCGGCGCCGAAGCCGACGGCGCGGGGGAGGCGCCGGCGGCGACGATCAGCCGCACCCCGAGCGACTCCAGCGCCTCTCCCACCGGCTGGAAGAAGGTCGTACCGCCCTTCGCGCAGTCGCCGTTGCCGCCGGAGGTGACGCCGAGCGCGATCCCCTCCGAGAACAGCGGGCCGCCGCTGTCCCCGGACTCCGCGCACACGTCCGTCTCGATCAGGCCGGTGACCGTGCCCTCCGGGTAGTTCACCGTGGCGTCCACCGCCGTCACCCGCCCGTCGCGCAGGCCGCTCGTGCTGCCGCTGCGGAACACCCGCTGGCCGACGGACGCCTGGCCCGTGCCGGTGATCCGGACGCCCTCGCCGTCGCCGACCGCCACCACGTCGGCGTCGTCGCCCGCCGTGCCGTCCGCGTACTCCACCAGGGAGAAGTCGTCGCCGGGGAAGCTCCCGGCGATCGTCCTGCCGACCTCCTCGCGGCCCGCGCTGTCCGCGAACCACACCGAGCCGGTCGGGCCGCAGTGACCGGCCGTCAGGATGAAGTCGGCACGGCCGTCGGTCACGTTGAACCCGGCCGAGCAGCGTCCCGCCGTGGACAGGATCGGCTGCGCCCCGTTGACACGGAGGGTGAAGGTGCCGTCGGTGCGCTCCGTGCGGACGAGGCCGCCGAGGTCCCACGCGGCGTCGGTCACCGTCGACCAGTCGTCCGCCGAGACCGTGCTGTCGCCCCGTACCACCACCTCGTTGGACCGGTAGTCCGTGGTCCACGCGGTCCCGGGCACCCGGGGGAGCGCCCGCAGCGCGGACGTCGCCGCCTTGAGCTCCCGCGCGCTGTGCGGCACGAGCGCGGCCTCGGCGCCCGCGCGGCGGACCTCGTCGGCCGTCTCCTCGTCGGTGACGGCGACCACCGGGCCGCCGTCGGCCCCGAC
>NZ_JAVRHI010000195.1:0-13239 GCF_034105845.1 Streptomyces sp. CRN 30
CGCGTGGACCTGCGGGACGACGTTCTCGCCGTCGACCTCGATCACCGCGTCGGCCGGGGCGCGCAGCGCGGTGTGCAGCACCGCGCGGTCCTCGGTCACGTTGATCCGCTCGCCCCGGAACATGGCGTCCCGCAGCCCGAAGACGTCCGTGGCAGTCGCCAGCTCCCGCAGCAGGGCGAGGGTCTCGTCGGTGACGAGGTTCTTGGAGTAGTCGATGCGCAGGTCACCGACGCGCACCACGTACCGTTCCGCGCGCTTCGGGTCGGCGGCGAACAGCTCACGCAGGTCCGGCCGGAGCAGCGCGTCGGCGCGGTGGTCCTCCAGGGCCGTCCACTCGGGGCGGCGGGTGAGCTCGGGGTTGTCAGACATGGACAGGGGTCTCCTCGGTGGCCTCGCCGCGCAGGGCGATGGCGTACATCTCGTCCGCGTCGAGGCGCCTGAGCTCCTCGGCGATCAGTTCCGCGGTGGAGCGGACCTTCAGCGCCAGCGTGCGCGGCGGCTGGTCGGGCAGGGTCAGTGAGGCGACCGGGCCCTCGGGCCGGTCGATGACGATCTCGCCGGCGGCGGTGCCGAGGCGGACGGTCGTGACGGCCGGGCCGTCGCTGACCACCCGGTCGGTGCTCACCCCGAGGCGCGCCTCCAGCCAGCGGGCCAGCAGCTCGGCGGCCGGGTTGTCGGCCTCCGCCTCGACCGTCGCCGACGTCACCTTCATCCGCGCCTGGTCCAGGGCGGCGGCCAGCATGGAGCGCCACAGCGTCAGCCGGGTCCAGGCCAGGTCGGTGTCGCCGGGCGCGTAGCTGCGGACCCGGGCCCGCAGCGTCTCCATCGGGTTCTCCACCGCGTACAGGTCGGTGATCCGGCGCTGGGCCAGTGCGCCGAGGGGGTCCCCGGCGGGGTCGTCGGGGGCGTCGACGGGCCACCACACGACGACCGGGGCGTCCGGGAGCAGCAGCGGCAGCACGACGGAGTCGGCGTGCTGCGACACCTCGCCGTACATGCGCAGCACGACCGTCTCGCCGGTGCCGGCCTCGGAACCCACCCGCACCTCGGCGTCGAGGTGGGACTTGGTGCGCTCGCGCGGGTTGCGGGTGTGCCGCTTGATGACGACCAGGGTGCGCGAGGGGTGCTCGTGCGACGCCTCCTCGGCCGCCTTCAGCGAGTCGTAGGCGTTCTCCTCGTCCGTGACGATGACCATCGTCAGGACCATGCCCACGGCCGGGGTGCCGATGGCCCGGCGGCCCTGGACCAGCGCCTTGTTGATCTTGCTTGCCGTGGTGTCGGTCAGGTCGATCCTCATGGCCTGCGCCAGCTCCGTCCGTCTCGTGCGAGCATCTCGTCGGCTTCCCTGGGTCCCCAGCTGCCGGAGGGGTACTGGGCGGGCCTGCCGTGGGTGGCCCAGTACTCCTCGACCGGGTCGAGGATCCGCCAGGACTCCTCCACCTCCTGGTGACGCGGGAAGAGGTTGGCGTCGCCGAGGAGGACGTCCAGGATCAGGCGTTCGTACGCCTCGGGGCTGGACTCGGTGAAGGACTCGCCGTAGGCGAAGTCCATCGACACGTCCCGGATCTCCATGGACGTGCCCGGCACCTTGGAGCCGAAGCGGACGGTGACGCCCTCGTCGGGCTGGACGCGGATGACGATCGCGTTGGCGCCGAGTTCCTCGGTGGCGGTGGTGTCGAAGGGGGAGTGCGGGGCGCGCTGGAAGACGACCGCGATCTCGGTGACGCGGCGGCCCAGGCGCTTGCCGGTCCGCAGGTAGAACGGGACACCCGCCCACCTGCGGTTGTCGACGGCCAGCTTCATCGCGGCGAAGGTGTCGGTGGTGGAGGCCGGGTCGATGCCCTCCTCCTCCAGGTAGCCGCGTACCTTCTCGCCGCCCTGCCAGCCGCCCGCGTACTGGCCGCGCACGGTGTGCTCCCCGAGGTCGTCCGGCAGCCGCACCGCGCGGAACACCTTCAGCTTCTCGGTGAGCAGCGAGGCGGCGTCGAAGGAGGCGGGCTCCTCCATCGCGGTGAGCGCCATGAGCTGGAGCAGGTGGTTCTGGATGACGTCACGGGCGGAGCCGATGCCGTCGTAGTACCCGGCGCGGCCGCCGATGCCGATGTCCTCGGCCATCGTGATCTGCACGTGGTCGACGTAGGACCGGTTCCAGATCGGCTCGAACATCGTGTTGGCGAAGCGCAGCGCCAGGATGTTCTGGACCGTCTCCTTGCCCAGGTAGTGGTCGATGCGGAAGACCTGGTCCGGCTCGAACACGTCGTGCACGAGCGCGTTCAGCTCCTGCGCGCTCTCCAGGTCGTGGCCGAACGGCTTCTCGATGACCGCGCGGCGCCAGGAGCCCTCCGGGGCGTCCGCGAGGCCGTGCTTCTTCAGCTGCTGGACGACCTTGGGGAAGAACTTCGGCGGCACGGAGAGGTAGAAGGCGTAGTTGCCGCTGGTGCCCCGGGAGGCGTCCAGCTCGTCCACGGCCTTGCGCAGCTGTTCGAACGCCTGGTCGTCGTCGAAGTCGCCGGGGATGAACCGCATGCCCTCCGAGAGCTGCTGCCAGACCTCCTCGCGGAACTCGGTGCGCGCGTGCTCCTTGACGGCCTCGTGCACGACCTGCGCGAAGTCCTGGTCCTCCCAGTCGCGGCGGGCGAAGCCGACGAGCGAGAAGCCCGGCGGCAGCAGCCCGCGGTTGGCCAGGTCGTAGACGGCCGGCATCAGTTTCTTGCGGGACAGGTCACCGGTGACACCGAAGATGACCAGCCCGGACGGACCGGCGATCCGGGGCAGCCGGCGGTCCTGGGTGGCGTCCCGCAGCGGATTGCTCCAGTCGGCGGCAGGAATCACCTCGGCGGAGGTGTCGGCGGGTGCGGTGCCCGCGCTCTTCTTCGCGCGTCCCCCGCTCCGCTTCGCCGCCGCGCCGCTCTTCTTCGCGGACGCGGCGCCTTTCGCGGACGCGCCGGACGCACCGGACCCGCCGGCCGCCGCGCCGCTCTCCCCGGCGGCCACGACCCCGGCGGCCTCCTGGGCGTCGCGGACCTCCTTGGCCTCCTTCGTCGCCTTGGTCTCGCCCGCCTCCGGGTCGGGAAGCTCCTCGCTCATTCCCCGTCAACTCCCTTGCTGTTGAGCGACTTCGTCACGGCGTCGAGCAGGTCCTGCCAGGCCGCCTCGAACTTGGTCACGCCCTCCCGCTCCAGCTGCTCCACCACCTCGTCGTACGAGATGCCGAGCCGCTCCACGGCGGCGAGGTCGGCCCTCGCCTGGGCGTAGCCGCCGGTGACCGTGTTCCCCTGGACGTCACCGTGATCGGCGGTGGCGGCCAGGGTGGCCTCCGGCATGGTGTTCACGGTGCCGGGAGCGACCAGCTCCTCCACGTACAGGGTGTCCCGGTATGCCGGATCCTTCACCCCGGTGGACGCCCACAGGGGGCGCTGCCGGTTGGCGCCGGTACCCGCCAGGGCGGTGAAGCGGCTGCCCGCGAAGACCTCCTCGTACGCCTCGTAGGCCAGCCGCGCGTTGGCCAGGGCCGCCCTGCCCTTCAGCGCGAGCGCCTCGTCCGTGCCCAGCACGGTCAGCCGCTTGTCGATCTCGCCGTCGACGCGGGAGACGAAGAAGGAGCCGACGGAGTGGATCGTGCCCAGGTCGATCCCCGCGGCCTGCGCCTTCTCAAGACCGGCGAGGTAGGCGTCCATGACCTCGCGGTAGCGCTCCAGGGAGAAGATCAGCGTCACGTTGACGCTGATCCCGGCGCCGATGACCTCGGTGATCGCCGGCAGCCCCGCCTTGGTCGCCGGGATCTTGATCATGACGTTGGGGCGGTCCACCAGCCAGGACAGCTGCCGGGCCTCGGCGATCGTCGCCGCCGTGTCGTGGGCGAGGCGCGGGTCGACCTCGATGGAAACCCGGCCGTCCCGGCCGCCGGTCGCCTCGTACACCGGGCGCAGCACGTCGGCGGCGGCGCGGACGTCGGCGGTGGTCATCATCCGGACCGCCTCGTCGACGGTCACGCCGCGCACCGCGAGGTCGGCGAGCTGCTCCTCGTAGCCCGCGCCGGAGCCGATGGCGGCCTGGAAGATGGAGGGGTTGGTGGTGACGCCGACGACGCCGCCGTTCTCGGTCAGCGCGGCCAGGCCGCCCGACTCGATCCGCGTGCGGGACAGGTCGTCCAGCCAGACGGAGACTCCCTCGTCGGCCAGGCGCTTGAGTGCTCCCGCGGGCGCGGTTGCTTCGGTCACAGTGATCATCTTCTTTCGTACTACGCGATCAACCGCGGGCTGCGGCCAGGGATTCCCGGGCCGTGGCGGCGACGTTCTCGGCGGTGAAGCCGTACTCGGCGAACAGGGTCTTGGCGTCGGCGGAGGCGCCGTAGTGCTCCAGCGAGACGATGCGTCCCGCGTCGCCGACGTAGCGGTACCAGGTCAGGGCGATGCCGGCCTCGACGGCCACCCGGGCCCGCACGGACGGCGGCAGGACGCTCTCCCGGTAGGCGCGGGGCTGCTCCTCGAACCACTCCACGGACGGCATCGACACCACCCGGGTGGCGGTCCCCTCGGCTTCGAGGAGGTCGCGGGCGGCGACGGCGACCTGCACCTCGGAGCCGGTGGCGATCAGGATGACGTCCGGCGTGCCGGTGGAGGCTTCCGCCAGGACGTAGCCGCCCTTGGCGGTGTCCGGGTTCGGCGCGTAGGTCGGCAGGCCCTGGCGGCTGAGGGCGAAGCCGTGCGGAGCGGGGGCGGTGGAGTGGCGCCGCAGGATCTCGGCCCAGGCGAGGGCGGTCTCGTTGGCGTCGGCCGGGCGGACCACGTTCAGGCCCGGGATGGCGCGCAGCGAAGCCAGGTGCTCGACCGGCTGGTGGGTCGGGCCGTCCTCGCCGAGGCCGACGGAGTCGTGCGTCCACACGTACGTCACCGGCAGCTGCATCAGCGCCGACATCCGCACCGCGTTGCGCATGTAGTCCGAGAAGGTCAGGAAGGTGCCGCCGTAGATCCGGGTGTTGCCGTGCAGCGCGATGCCGTTCATCTCCGCGCCCATCGAGAACTCGCGGATGCCGAAGTGGACGGTACGGCCGTACGGGTCGGCCTCGGGCAGCGGGTTGCCCTCGGGGAGGAAGGAGCTGGTCCTGTCGATCGTGGTGTTGTTCGAGCCCGCGAGGTCGGCGGAGCCGCCCCACAGCTCCGGCAGGACCGGGCCGAGCGCCTGGAGGACCTTGCCGGACGCGGCACGGGTGGCGAGGGACTTCCCGGTCTCGAAGACGGGGAGCGTCCCCTCCCAGCCCTCGGGAAGCCGGCCCGCGACCACCCGGTCGAACAGCTCGGCCCGCTCGGGCAGCGCGCCGCGCCACTCGGCGATCCGCTTGTCCCAGGCGGCGTGCGCCTCGGCGCCCCGGTCCAGGGCGCTACGGGTGTGGGCGAGGACCTCGTCGGAGACCTCGAAGGAGCGCTCCGGGTCGAAGCCGAGGACGCGCTTGGTGGCGGCGACCTCGTCCGCGCCGAGGGCCGAGCCGTGGGACGCCTCGGTGTTCCGCGCGTTCGGCGCGGGCCAGGCGATGATCGTGCGCATCGCGATGATCGAGGGCCGGCCGGTCTCCGCCTTGGCGGCGGTCAGCGCGGCGTACAGCGCCTCGGTGTCCACGTCGCCGTTCTCGGCGGGTTCGATGCGCTGGGTGTGCCAGCCGTACGCCTCGTACCGCTTCAGCACGTCCTCGGAGAAGGCGGTGGCGGTGTCGCCCTCGATCGAGATGTGGTTGTCGTCGTAGAGGAAGACCAGATTGCCCAGCTTCTGATGCCCGGCGAGCGAGGACGCCTCGGCGGAGACGCCCTCCTGGAGGTCGCCGTCGGAGACGATCGCCCAGACGGTGTGGTCGAAGGGGGACTCGCCCGCCGGGGCCTCGGGGTCGAACAGGCCGCGCTCGTAGCGGGCGGCCATCGCCATGCCCACCGCGTTGGCGACGCCCTGGCCGAGCGGCCCGGTGGTGGTCTCGACACCGGCCGTGTGCCCGTACTCCGGGTGGCCCGGCGTCTTGGACCCCTGCGTCCGGAACGCCTTCAGGTCATCCAGCTCCAGCTCGTACCCGGCGAGGTACAGCTGCGTGTAGAGGGTCAGGGAGGTGTGCCCGGGGGAGAGGACGAAGCGGTCACGGCCGGTCCACTCGGGATCGGCGGGGTCGTGACGCATCACCTTCTGAAAGATCGTGTACGCCGCCGGGGCGAGGGCCATCGCCGTCCCCGGGTGGCCGTTCCCGACCTTCTGCACGGCATCGGCCGCGAGAACGCGGGCGGTGTCGACGGCACGCCGGTCGAGTTCGGTCCAGGAGAAACGGTCCGCTGAATGCGTGCTCATCTTCAAGTAATCCTCGATAGGAGCGGAGTATCTGGCTTGACGTGTTCAAACTTAAAAGTCGGACTTTTGGGAGTGAAGGTCGTGGTGTGCCAGCCTGTGGTGAAACTGGGACACGACCCGGGCGCCCGTGCGCTCCGGCGGACGGTACGAGAAGGACATGGCGGACGAAGAGAACAAAGAAGCCGGTGGCGCGGGCGGCGACGGGACCGACGGCGACGGGATCAAGACGTTCCCCTTCCCGGTCGATCTCAGCCTCCTCGGCGTCGGCATGCAGGTCGGCCCGATGGGCACGGGCCGCTCCTGGCACGACCGGGCGCCGATGCTCCGCGTGCACCGCATCGACTTCCACGTCGTCATGGTCTTCACCGGCGGACCGGTCCGGCACATGGTCGACTTCGCCGAGTACGAGGCGAACGCCGGTGACGTGCTGTGGATCCGCCCCGGACAGGTCCACCGCTTCTCCCGGCGCAGCGAGTACCGCGGAATCGCGCTCACCATGCAGCCCGGCTTCCTGCCCCGCGCCACCGTCGAGGCCACCGGCCTCTACCGCTACGACCTGCCGCCGCTGCTCCACCCCGACGCCGCCCGGTTCGACGCCCTGACGGCCTCCCTCGACCAGCTGCGCCGCGAGTACGAGGACGCCACCACCCTGCCGCTGAGCCTGCACACCGCCGTGCTGCGGCACACGCTGACCGCCTTCCTGCTGCGCCTCGCGCACCTCGCGGCCAGCTCCGCCGAGGCCGCGCGGCTGCGCCAGGCGGACACGACGTTCACCCTGTTCCGGGACGCCGTCGAGCGCGGCTTCGCCACCAACCACAGCGTCAGCGCCTACGCCGACGCCCTCGGCTACTCCCGCCGCACCCTGGTCCGCGCGGTCCGCGCCGCCACCGGCGAGACCCCCAAGGCGTTCATCGACAAACGCGTCGTCCTGGAGGCCAAGCGCCTCCTCGCCCACACCGGCATGCCGATCGGCCGGGTCGGCGCGGCGGTCGGCTTCCCCGACGCCGCGAACTTCTCGAAGTTCTTCCACCAGCACACCGACATGACGCCGGCGGCGTTCCGCGCGGAACTGGGCTGAGCGGTGCCCGCGCACACGGAAGGGGCCCCACGCAGGCGTGGGGCCCCTGTTCCTCCGGACCGGCTCAGTGCCCGAAGGTGAACCAGTTGACGTTGACGAAGTCGGCCGGCTGGCCGCTGGTGAAGGTCAGGTACACGTCGTGGGTGCCCGTCACCGAGGAGATGTTGGCCGGGACCGTGCGCCACGACTGCCAGCCGCCGGTGTTCCCGACGGCGAAGCTCCCGACGGGGGTGGCCGTACGGCTGTCCAGACGGACCTCCACCAGGCCGCTGACGCCGGTCGCCGCGCCGCTCGCCACGCGCGCGTTGAACTGCGTCGCCGCGCCGGAGCCGAAGTTCACGCCCTTGAACTGCGCCCAGTCGCCGTTGGCCAGCGCGCCGATGTTCTGCCCGCCGCCCGAGTCGGTGGTCGTCTCGGTGACCGTGCCGGACTGGGCGTCATAGGACTCGGCCTGGAGGGTGGAGTAGGCGTCCCGGTTGCCGGTGGGCGGCTCGGTGGTGCCGCCGCCGGCCGACAGGACCTGCACGTAGTCGACGAGCATCGGGTGGCCGGGGACCGTGCCGCTGTCCGGGCCGCCGCCGAAGGCGCCGGGGAAACCGCCGCCCATCGCGACGTTCAGGATGACGAAGAAGCCGTGGTTCGTGGCGTTGGACCAGGTCGTCGCGTCCATCTGGTCGGCGCGCACGGTGTGGTAGTTGACGCCGTCGACGTAGAAGCGGATCTGCTCGACCGCGGTCGAGCGGTCCCACTCCATGCGGTAGGTGTGGAAGGCGGACTGGCAGGTGGAGCCCGGACAGGCGGTGGAACCGCCGATGCCGGTGGTCTCGTTGCACGGGCCGCCGGGGTTGGTCCCGCAGTGCATCGTGGACCAGACGGTGTTGAGGCCCTGGACGTTCTCCATGATGTCCAGCTCGCCGACGCTCGGCCAGTTCCAGTAGTTGCCGCGGAACGGCGCGCCCAGCATCCAGAACGCGGGCCAGTAGCCCTTGGCGGCGGCGCCGGTCACGTTCGGCATCTGGATGCGCGCCTCGACGCTCAGCTTGCCGCCGGACGGGGGCTGGAAGTCGGTGCGGTTGGTCTCGATCCGGCCCGAGGTCCAGTTGCCGGACGCGTCGCGCAGCGGGGTGATGCGCAGGTTGCCGCTGCCGTCGAGGGAGACGTTGTTCGTGGAGGAGGTCATCGTCTCGACCTCGCCGGTGCCCCAGTTGGCGGCGCCGCCCGGGTAGGAGGTCCCGGTCGCGTACTGCCAGTTGGAGGTGTTCACGCCGGACCCGGCGGAGCCGTTGAAGTCGTCGGCGAAGAGCTGCGTCCAGCCGGACGGCGGCGTGGGCGCGGAGGCGGTCGCGGCCGGGGCGGCGAGGGTGGCGCCGGCCACCGCCAGGCCGAGCGCGCCCAGGGCGGCGACGAGGGTGCGCCGCAGGGAACGACGTCTCAGGGGGGTGCCGGAGGGTACGCGCATGTGGGTGCCTCTCGGTACGGAAGGGGGGTGCGGGGGCGTCGTACTGCCGAGCATGCTCTGAGAGCGCTCTCAGAGCGTGCTCAATGTGCTCCCCGGGCCTGCCGTCGTCAAGAGGTGAAGCCGAGAAAGTCCCGCACAGGTACGGGAGTTCAGCCCGTGAACTCCCGTGACCCGGCGGTCAGGCCAGCGCGCTGCCCGCCTTCCACTTCTTCCAGGAGAGGTTCCAGCCGTTGAGGCCGTTGGACGCCACGACCGTCTTGTCACCGGAGTTCTTCACGATCACCACGTCGCCGAGGAGCGACCCGGCGTAGAACGCGTAGCCCGCCGTGTCCTCGTCCGCCCCGCCCTTGGCGTCGTGCAGGCCGATGCAGCCGTGGGTGCCGTTGCTGTGGCCGAAGGCGGAGGCGGCGGTCCAGTAGTTGCCGTGGATGAAGGTGCCGGAGGTGGTGAGCCGCTGGGCGTGCGGCACGTCCGCGATGTCGTACTCGTCGCCGAGTCCGACCGTCGAGGACTGCATCCGGGTCTCCTTCAGCCGCTCGCTGATGACCATGATCCCGGACCAGGTGGTGTGCTCGCTGTCACCGCCGGTCACCGGGTAGGAGGCGATCCGCGCGCCGTCCCGGACGACGGTCATCCGCTCCTTCTTCAGGTCGACGGTGCTGATCTGCGACCGGCCGATGCGGAAGGCGCGGCTCTCGGCCTGCGTGCCGTAGAGGGCGTCCCCGGCCCGTACGCCGCTCAGCGCCAGGTCGACGGTGACCGTCGTGCCCTTCGCCCAGTACGTCTTCGGGCGGAAGTCGAGCCGGGTGTCACCGAACCAGTGCCCGACGATCTCCACGCCGGAGTCGGCGCTCACGGTGATCGCCCGCTCCACGGCGGCCTTGCGGGTCACGGCGTGCGAGAAGGTGATCGACACGGGCATGCCGACGCCGTAGGTGCCGTTCCCCTCCGGGGTCACGGTCGCCTTCAGGGTGCGGGTCTTCGCGGTGCCGCCCTCGGCGGCCCGCGCCGCGCCGGACGCGGTGCCGGTCAGCGCCGCGGCCACCGGCACCGCGCCGAGCACGGCGAGCACGCCCCGCCGGGACCACCGCCCCGCGGGGGCGTCCTGCTGGCCGGGTATGCGGGGGGTGCTCACGGATCGGGCCTTTCCGGGTTCGGGGCAGAAAGCGCGCACTCCGCGGCTTTCGGGCGAGGTGCGAGAAGTGTGCAGTCTGCACCTTATAGCTGGGTCCGGGCTGTGAGGTGCTGTCCGTCCGCTGGGGGCGCTGTGAGATACGCGGCAGAGGTGAGCGGGAGGTAAAGGGCCCGGGCCCGCCGCCGGATCACCGGTCGGCCGGCTGGGCCGGGACCGGCGGCGCGGGCGGAGCCGGTGGTGCGGGCGGTGCGGGCGCCTCGTGAAGGCCGAGACGGTCGTGGAGCCGGCGCAGCGGGCGCGGCGCCCACCACGCGCGGCGGCCCAGCAGGGCCATCGTCGCCGGGACCAGGAACATCCGTACGACCGTCGCGTCGATCAGCACCGCCAGGGTCAGACCGAGGCCGATCTGCAGGACGGGGGAGAAGCCCCCCGTCATGAACGCGCCGAAGACCACGGCCAGCAGCAGCGCCGCGCAGGTCACCACCCGCCCCGAGCGCCGCAGCCCGGTGACCACGGCCTCCCGGTCGTCCCCGGACCGCTCCCGCGCCTCCCGCATCCGCGCCAGGATGAACAGCTCGTAGTCCATGGCGAGACCGAACGCGATCGCGATGATCAGCGGCGGGGCCGTCAGGCTCAGCGCACCCAGGCCCTCAGCGCCGAGCAGCCCCGCGAGGTGGCCGTCCTGGAACACCCACACCACCACGCCGAGCGCCGCGGCCAGGCTCAGCAGCGTCGTCGCGACGGTGCGCAGCGGCAGCAGGACCGACCCCGTGAAGGCGAAGAGCAGCACGGAGATGCCGCCCAGCACGGTCAGCGCCGCCCACACCGCCCGGTCCGCGAGCATCGACCGGAAGTCGACGAGGCGGGCCGCCATCCCCGTCACCTCCACCGGGGCGTCCCCGCGCACCTGCCTGACCTTCTCCACCAGCCCGGTCGCCGCCGCGCCGTCCACCGGGCCGGCGGCCCGCAGCTCCACCACCGTCGCGCCGCCCGGCAGCTCGCGGCTCGTCGCGCCCGGCGCCAGCGCCCGGACCCGCCCGGCGGTCGCCGCGTCGGTCCCGGGCCGCACCACCACGGTGACCGGCGACACCCCCGTGCCCGGCGGGAAGTGCCTCTCCACGGAGTCGTACAGCTGCCGCGCCTCCGTGTCCGCGGGCAGTTGCCGCGCGTCGCCGATGCCGATCCGCAGACCGGCGACCGGCAGCGCCAGCACCAGCAGCGCCGGGACCACCACCGCGAGGACGGCCACCCGGCGGCGGGCGGAGAACCGGGCGAGGCGGGCGAAGAGCCGCCCCTCCTCGCCGTCGGCCCGGACCTTCGCCGGGGAGATCTTCCCGCCGAACCGGGTCAGCAGCGCGGGCAGCAGCGTCAGCGCCGCGAGCATGTCCACGACGACCACCGCGGCGACGGCCAGGCCCATGCTGCGCAGGAAGGTGCTGGGGAAGACCAGCAGCCCGGCCAGGCTGACGGCCACGGTCAGCCCGGAGAACAGCACCGTCCGGCCCGCCGTGGCGACCGTCCGGCGCACGGCCTCGGCGACGTCCGGCGTCGAGCGGCGCTCCTCCCGGAACCGGACCACCGTCAGCAGCGCGTAGTCCACGGCGAGGCCGAGGCCCAGCATCGTCGTCACCTGGATCGCGTACACGGAGATGTCGGTGACCTGGCTGAAGCCGAACAGCGCGAGGAACGCCCCCGCGATGCCGCCGACCGCCACCAGCAGCGGCAGCCCCGCCGCCCGCAGCCCCCCGAAGATCAGGAACAGCAGCACCAGGACGACCGGCAGCGAGATCAGCTCCGCGTCGCGGACGTCCTCCTGGGCCCGCTCGCCGGTCTGCCGGCCGAGCAGCGGCCCGCCGCTGACGTGCACCTCGGCGTCGACGGACGCGATACGGGCCACCGCCGCGTCCACCGTCTCCTCCTCGGCGTCGTCGTCGAGGCCGCCGCGCAGGGTGACCGGCACCAGCAGCGCCCGCCCGTCCCCGGCGACCAGTCCCTCGGTGGCGTACGGGTCGGGCACGGCGGCCACGCCGGCGATGTCCCGCAGGTCGGCGACGGCCCGCCGGATCTCCGCACGCAGCTCCGGGTCCGCGACCGAGGGGGCCTCGACCACCGCGGTGACCGACTCGCCCTCGGGGTCGACGTCGTCCAGGTAGTCGGCGGCCCGCTGCGACTCGGTGCCCGGGACGTCGGGCACGTCGTCGGAGAGCCGGCCGAAGACACCCGTGCCGAGGCCGAAGCCGAGCAGCAGGAAGACGCCCCACAGGAGCATCACGGTCAGGGGGCGGCGGGTCGCCACCCGGGCGCATACGGAGAGCACGGTCCCTCCCGGCGAACGGTCGGTGTCGGTCGTTCCTGGCCGCCCCAGACTCCTGGAACCGGGGCGGCACCGGATCGCCGGTACGAGCGGTCTTCGGGCCTCGCCCGTACGGGGGAGAGGGCCGTCGGCTCCCTCCCGCGGGGGACGGCGCCCCGGCGCGGGGCACCGCGCTCACGGCGCGCCCGGCGTCACCAGCCCCGTCTCGTACGCGCAGATCACCGCCTGCACCCGGTCCCGCAGACCGAGCTTCCCCAGCACGTTGCTGACGTGCGTCTTGACGGTGTGCTCGCTCACGAAGAACGCCGTGGCGATCTCGGAGTTGGACAGCCCCCGGGCCAGCAGCCGCAGCGTCTCCACCTCCCGGGCGGTCAGCACGTCGAGCCGGCGCGGCGGCACCCGCGTGGCCGCCTCCTCGCCGCGCCGCCGCACGATGTCCGCGACCAGCCGCCGGGTCACCGCCGGCGCGAGCAGCGAGTCACCGGCCGCGACCACCCGCACCGCGTGCACCAGGTCGTCCCGGCGGACGTCCTTCAGCAGGAAACCGCTGGCACCCGCGTACAGCGCCTCGTACACGTACTCGTCTAGGTCGAAGGTGGTCAGCATCACCACCTTGCAGGCGGAGGACGCGCAGACCCGGCGGGCCGCCTCCAGCCCGTCCAGGACCGGCATCCGGATGTCCAGGAGCAGCACGTCGGGGGCGTGCCGCCGCACCGCGGCCACCGCCTGTTCGCCGTCCCCGGCCTCGGCGACCACCTCGATGTCGTCCTGCGCGTCGAGGATCATGGTGAAGCCGCTGCGGACCAGTTCCTGGTCGTCGGCGACCACCACCCGCACGCTCACCCGGGCCCCGCCGCCCGCCCCGCCGGGGCGGGCAGCCGTGCCACGACCCGGAAGCCGCCGTCCGGGCCGCGGCCCGCGGTGGCGCC
>NZ_JAVRHI010000196.1:0-82594 GCF_034105845.1 Streptomyces sp. CRN 30
TCTAGGGCCTGTTGCGAAAGTCCCGTCGTCCGCCCGAAGGGCGGGCCGGGCGGCGTCAGGTGCGTGCTCTCGCCGTGCCGGGCCCAGACCCTCGTACTGGATGTACTCGGGTCTGGGCCCGGTGCGGCGAGAGTGCGTGCATGGCGTCGCCCGGCAGGCGGGACTTTCGCAACAGGCCCTAGCGGGGAGTTGGCCGGGCCTACTCGTCGGTGGGCCTACTTGTCGATGTCGCCCACCACGAAGAACAGCGAGCCCAGGATCGCCACCATGTCCGAGACCAGCGTGCCCGGCAGCAGTTCCGTGAGCGCCTGGATGTTGTTGTACGAGGCCGAGCGCAGCTTCAGCCGGTACGGGGTCTTCTCGCCCTTGCTGACCAGGTAGTAGCCGTTGATGCCGAGCGGGTTCTCGGTCCAGGCGTAGGTGTGGCCCTCGGGTGCCTTGAGGACCTTGGGCAGGCGCTGGTTGACCGGCCCGGGCGGCAGCTCGGCGAAGCGGTCGAGGCAGGCGTCGGCGAGGTCGAGCGCGTTGTGGGTCTGCTCCAGCAGGCACTCGAATCGGGCCAGGCAGTCACCCTCGTCCCGGGTGACGACCCGCAGGACGTCCCGCAGTTCCGGGTAGGCGAGGTACGGCTCGTCGCGCCGCAGGTCGAAGTCGACCCCGGAGGCACGGGCGATCGGCCCGCTCACCCCGTACGCGTGCACCGCCTCCGCCGTCAGGACGCCGACGCCCCGCGTCCGTCCCCGGAAGATCTCGTTGCCGAGCACCAGGTCGTCGAAGACGCCCATCCGCGAACGCACCGCGGTGACGGCCCCCCGCGCGCGGGAGGTCCATCCGGCCGGGAGGTCCTCCTTGAGACCGCCCACGCGGTTGAACATGTAGTGCATGCGCCCGCCGGAGATCTCCTCCATGACGTTCTGGAGCTCCTCGCGCTCCCGGAACGCGTGGAACATCGGGGTGATGCCGCCGAGCTCCAGCGGGTAGGACCCCAGGAACATCAGGTGGTTCAGCACCCGGTTGAGCTCGGCGAGGAGGGTGCGCAGCCATACCGCGCGCGCCGGCACCTCCATGCCGAGCATGCGCTCCACAGCGAGGACGACGCCCAGTTCGTTGGAGAACGCGGAGAGCCAGTCGTGGCGGTTGGCGAGCATGACGATCTGGCGGTAGTCGCGCGCCTCGAACAGCTTCTCGGCGCCGCGGTGCATGTAGCCGATCACCGGCTCCGCGTGCTGGATGCGCTCGCCGTCGAGCACGAGCTTCAGCCGCAGCACACCGTGGGTGGACGGATGCTGGGGCCCGATGTTGAGCACCATGTCCGTGCTCTCGGCGGCTCCGCCGATACCGACCGTGGTCTCCGTCGTAGGAGTCATGGGAACAGTCTGTCGTACGTAGGCTGGCCGAATGGAGACGGGGACCATGGACGACGCGGGACACGACGGTGAGCACGGCGCGGGGCCGGCGGCGGTGACGGCACCGGCCCGGGCGGGTGGTGGCGAGCCCGTCTGGACCGGGTTGCCGCGTGGTCTGCTGCGGATGCGCCGCCTGCTGCTGGTGGTGTGGCTGGGGCCGCTGACCCTCGCCGCCGCCCTGGTGCCGGGCCTGCTGGCCGGTCCCGGATGGGGGCTGTTCGCCTTGCTGCCCCTGGGCCTGCTGCTGGCGGGCTGGCCGATGCTGGGCCGCAACTGGCAGTCCTGGCGCTACGCCGAACGCGCGGACGACCTGCTGATCAGCCGGGGCGTGCTGTGGCGCCAGGAGACCGTCGTCCCGTACGGGCGGATGCAGCTGGTCGAGGTGACGTCCGGGCCGGTGGAACGGTCCTTCGGGCTGGCCGGCGTACAGCTGCACACGGCCGCGGCCGCCACGGACGCCCGGATCCCGGGGCTCGATCCGGCGGAGGCGGAACGATTGCGCGACCGGCTCACCGAGCTGGGCGAGGCCCGATCGGCGGGGCTGTGAGCACGCCGGGTGCGCCGTCGGGTGCGCCGTCGGACATGCCGTCCGCCGTGCCCACGGAGAAGCCGAAGAAGCCGGAGAACGCGGAGAACGCGGAGAACGCCGCTGGCGCGGAGAACGGCGACGCCCCGCGCGCGGGTGATGCGGTGGTCGAGCACCGGCTGCACCCCGTCACGCCGCTGCGGCGCGCCTGGGCGCCGGTCGCCGTGCTCATCGGCTGGGCGGTGCACGACCTCGACCAGGCGCAGCGGCAGCTGGCGAAGCTGACCACGACCTCGCTGCTCGTCGGACTGGCGGTCCTCGTGCCGGCCGCCGCCCTGTACGGCTTCCTGACCTGGTGGTTCACCCACTTCGCGGTGACCACCACGGAGCTGCGCATCCGTACCGGCCTGCTCTTCCGGCGGACGGCGCACATTCGGCTGGAAAGGATCCAGGCCATCGACGTGACCCAGCCACTGCTGGCCCGGGTCGCGGGCGTCGCCAAACTCAGGCTCGACGTCATCGGAACGGACAAGAAGGACGAACTAGCCTATCTGGGTGAGGCGCACGCCCGCGCCCTGCGGGCCGAACTCCTCGCCCGCGCGGCCGGTCTCGCCCCCGAGACCGCGCACGAGGTGGGCGAGGCACCGGTACGCCGGCTGCTGAACGTACCCCCGGGCATCCTCGCCAAGTCCCTCCTCCTCACCGGGGCCACCTGGGGCACGCTGACCGCCGCCGTCGTCGTACCGACGGTGCTGTGGTTCGTCACGCACAGCGTGTGGACGGTGCTCGCGGTGGCGCTGCCGCTGCTCGGCGCGGCGGGCGCGAGCAGTGTGGGGCGGTTCGTCGGGGAGTACGACTGGACGGTGGGCGAGTCGCCGGACGGGATACGGATCGACCACGGACTCCTGGACCGCGCGCACGAGACGGTGCCGCCCGGCCGGGTGCAGACCGTACGGATCGTCGAGCCGCTGCTGTGGCGACGGCGCGACTGGGTGCGGGTCGAACTGGACGTGGCGGGCTCGTCGAACTCGGTGCTGGTGCCGGTCGCGCCGCGCGGGACGGCCGAGGCGATGGTCGCGCGCGTGCTGCCCGGGGTGACCGTGCCGCCCGCGCCGTCCCGGCCGCCGCGCCGCGCCGCGTGGTGCGTGCCCTTCTGGTGGCGCGGCTACGGCCTCGCCGTCACCGACCACGTCTTCATCTCCTGGCGCGGGCTGCTGCGGCGCAGTGTCGCGCTGGTGCCGCACGCGAAGGTGCAGAGCGTGCAGCTGGCACAGGGGCCCTGGATGCGGTTCAAGGGCCTCGCGGACGTGCGTGTGCACACCGGCGCCAACAAGACGGTGACCGCTCGGCTGCGGGACGCGGACGAGGCGGCACACCTGCTCCAGGCCCAGGCGGACCGGTCCAGGACGGGGCGCGGGCAGGCGCGGCCGGACCGCTGGATGGCCTCCTGATCCCGGCCGGCCGGGGGAGCACGTACGCCGAGGGGCGGCCGCGGATGGCGGCCGCCCCTCGGCGTACGTGGCAGTGTGGTCCGACTTCTGCCTCCGTCAGGAAGCCGCGCTGCGCAGCCCCTCCAGGTCGATCCGCTCGGTCTCGTCGTGGGCCGTCAGGTCGATGACCTGGCCGACGTCCCGCACGTTCTCGTCCGCGGCCTTGAACTCGGGCTCGCCCTCCGCCTTGTGCAGCGCGAGCGCCTCCTCACCGGCCACGTCCGCGAGGTCCTCGTTCTGTACGTCCGCGACCTGTACGTCCGCGACCTGTACGTCCTCGACGGCGGCCGAGTCCTTCTGCGTACCGAAGAAGTCGAAGCCGCCCTCGACGGCCGGGCGCCGTCGGGGAGCCGCCGGTACGACGGCCACCGCGGTCGGCACCGTGAAGTGACCGGAGGAACGGTCCGGCAGCGCGGGCGCCGCCACGGACGGTTCCGGCGCGGGGGCCACGAAGCCGTCGCCGGCCGCGCTGGACGTGGGCCCGGTGGGCTGGGACGGTTCGGTGGGGCCGTCCCGGTGGGCCTGGGCGGAGTCGGGGCGCTCAGAGGAGAACGACGGCGCGGAGGAACCCGAAAGCTCCGAGGACCCCACTGACACCGCGGATGCGTCCACGGCCGCGGGCTCACCGGCCGCCGCGGGGCCCAGTCC
This sequence comes from Streptomyces sp. CRN 30, assembly GCF_034105845.1. NCBI lineage: Bacteria > Bacillati > Actinomycetota > Actinomycetes > Kitasatosporales > Streptomycetaceae > Streptomyces > Streptomyces sp. CRN 30. The sequence goes on from NZ_JAVRHI010000196.1 coordinate 4,071, forward strand.
GTCGGCCGTCGCGGGGCGCACCGTCCCGGCCGCCTCGGTCTCGGCCTCGCCTTCTCCGGCGCCGCCCGCCTGCGGGGTGCCCTCCTCCGTGAAGTCCGGCTCCGCGGTGGCCGCCTGGGCGGTGGCCGCCTTCCCAGCGGCCGCCTCGACGACGTCCGTCTCGGCGTTCGCCGTCTCACCGTTCACCGTGCCGGCCGCGCTCGCGGCCTTGGCGGCGCCGCTCCCGCCCATGCGGTTCAGCGCGGCGCCGGCGCGCAGGAACAGCGCGGAGCCGGCCGGGGAGAAGATGCCGGGCGCGGTCGGCCGCGTGCCGGTGCCGGCCTGCCCGTCGCCGTCCTCGACGACTCCCTCACCGGCGCCGTCCCGCGAAGTCACCGGAGCGGGCGCGGTCCGCTGCGCGCTCTCGCCCAGCGGGCTTCCAGCGGTGAGCGCACGTGCCGTGGCCGGGGGCGCGGGCGTCTCCGCGGACGGTGCCTGCGAGGACGCCTCCGCGGACGCCTCTACGGCCAGCAGCCGGCGGTTCTCCAGGGCGGACGCGCGCTCCGACTCCGCGGTGGCGTACCGGCGCAGCAGAGCCGCGTGCTCGTTGCGCAGGCCCGCCAGCTCGGCCCGCTTGGCCCGCAGCTTCTCCTCCAGGCGCCGGCGCTGCCCGCGTGACTCGTCCAGGTCGGACTCCAGCTCGGCGACCTGCTCCTCGAACCGCCACTCGTCGCTCGCCCGCGCGCGCGTGAGCTCCGCGACGCGTTTGCCCGCCTGTGCGTCCCAGCGGCGCATGATGATCGCGCCCACGACCGCCGTCGCCGCGGCACCCGCGGCCAGCCCCCGGAGCAGGTACGGCTCCGAGAAGAACCAGGGCCCCAGGGCGCAGACGACCGAGACGCCGGCGATCGCCGAAAGCGGCAGCAGCCTGTGCAAGGGCGGTGATTGGCGATGACGTCCACGTGGCATGGCCAGAAACTTACCGCGCGTAGGCGAATGATGGTGCCCCGCAAGGTAAAAACACAGCCACCTCCAAGGTGCCGTGTCGTCTCGGGCGACGACAGCCACCCCGAGCTGCACGGATCGTTATCTGTAAGCGCTTGCGCATTCGATATCGGAACGGCCCGTGAAGTCATCGGCGGAACCGTCCGGCCGGACGATGCACCGGCCCCGGCACATTTCCGAAGGCAGGAGCCGGTTCATGCACACCGTTGATCCGGAGGGTGCGCACGGGAAGTCCGGCGGATACCCGGCGCGGGCGCCCGGCACGTGGCCGGAAAAGGCCCCGGACGTCCGCTCGCCACCGCCGGGGACTTCCCGCGCAGGTCACGGGTCATGCCGGGGGGACGGCCTACTTCTCGGTCAGTCCCTTGGACTCGAGGTACTCCGCGGCGACATCGGCCTCCTTCTGGCGCTCCTCGTCGACCTTCCGGTTCAGCTCCGCGAGATCGTCCGTGGTGAGCGTCTCGGTCAGCTTGCCGAGTACGTCGGCGATCTCCTGGTCACCCGCCTCCTCGGCGTTGACCACGGGGAGCAGGTTGTCGGCGTTCTGCAGCTTCTTGTCGTCCTCCAGCAGCACGAGGTCGAAGTTGTCGAGCGTGGCGTCCGTGGTGGTGGTGAGCACCATCTGGTCGGTGCCGTTCTTCACGGCCTGCTTGGCCTGTGTCGTCCCGACGCCCTTGGGGTCGATCCCGGCGACGTCGATGCCGTACGTCTTCTCCAGTCCCGGTGCGCAGAACGGCCGCGTCTCGCACTCGTCACCGGCCGCGATCTTGACCTTGACTCCCGACTTACCGAGATCGGAAAGCGTCTTGAGGTTGTGCTCCTCGGCGAATTCCCGGCTCACCGCGAACGCGTTCTGGTCCACGGCCTCTCCGGGCGGCAGCACCTTCAGGCCCCGCGGCTCGGCGAGTTTCCTCAGGGCGTCGACCGTGGCGTCGACATCACTGGAAGCGACCGGCTCCGCGTCCGGACCGTTCTCGTCGAGGTTGAGGAATTCGGCGAGGGTCGCCGCGTATTCGGGCACGATGTCGATGGCGCCCTTCTCCAGCTGGGGAGCGTAGATCTCGCGGTTCTCGACGGTCCGCAGGGTCACGTCGTAACCGGCGTCGTCCAGCAGCTGCTTGTAGAGCTCACCCATCACCTTCGCCTCGGTGAACCCCGCGGCGCCCACCACCAGCTCGCCCTTGGCGCCGCCCGAGGCGTCACCCGACCCCTGCTCCTCGAGGCTGTCCCCGCCACAGGCCGCGAGCATGCCGGTGAGTGCCCCGACGGCCATCGCCGCGACCGCTGCCCGGCGCACCCGGCGTACGCCGTGACGCCCGCCCGCTCTGCCCGTACCGCGTGTTCCGCTGTTCATCGACACCCCAGAAAATCCCGGCCCGTCAACAGGACCGTCGGCAATTTCGGTAATTACGGCCATTACTTCGAGATGCGGGACGCTGTGCGGCCCGGCCGACGCGCCCGTATCCGGGAGGCCGGCGACGGGTCGCCCACCCGCCCCGCCACCACCAGCACTCCCTCCACCAGCAGCGCGAGCAGCGCCACCAGGAAGGCGCCCGCCACGACCTGGGAGGTGTTCTGCAGGTTGAACCCGGCGGTGATGATCCGCCCCAGTCCGCCCTCACCGGCCATCGCGGCGAGCGTGGCCGTGGCGACCACCTGCACCGCCGCCGAGCGCAGCCCCGTCATCACCAGCGGGTACGCGAGCGGCAGCTCGACCCGGCGGAAGACCTGCCCGCCGCTCATGCCCATGCCGCGCGCCGCCTCCACCACCGACCGGTCCACCTCGCGCATACCGATGTAGGCGTTGGTCAGCAGCGGCGGCACGGCGAACAGCACCAGGGCGATCAGCGTCGGCAGGTCGCCGTGCTCCCCCAGCGGGGTGAGCGTCAGCAGCACCAGCACGGCGAGCGTGGGCACCGCCCGTCCGACGTTGGAGATGTTCACCGCGAGCGTGCCGCCCTTGCCGAGGTGACCGAGCCACAGCGCGAGCGGCAGGGCGATCAGGCAGGCGACGACGAGGGTGGCCCCGGTGAAGTACAGGTGCTCGCCCAGCCGGTGCCAGACGCCCGACTCGCCCTGCCAGTTGCTGTCCGTGGTGAGCCACTCCCAGGCTCCCGAGATCGCGCTCACGCCGGCTCCGCCACCTTCTCCGCCCGGACGCGGGCGCGACCGCGCTCCGGCCGCTGTGCCCGCGTCCACGGCGTGAGCAGCCGCTGCACCCCGAGCAGCAGCAGATCGGCGGCCAGGGCGAGCGCCACGCACAGGACGGACGCGGTGAGCACCTGCGCCTTGAAGGTGCTGTCGAGGCCGCCGAGGATCAGCGAGCCCAGCCCGCCGTAGTCGACGATCGCGCCCACCGTCGTCATCGCCACCGTGGAGACCGTGGCGATGCGGATGCCCGCGAGCACCGCCGGCAGCGCGAGCGGCAGCTCGACCTCCCACAGCAGCCGCAGCGGCCCGTACCCCATCCCGCGCGCGGCCTCGACGGCCTCCGCGGGGACGGCCTGGAGGCCCGCGAGGAAGTTGCGTACGAGGATCGTCAGCGAGTACAGCACCAGGCCGGTGATCACCAGTGTGGCCGACAGCCCGAACAGGGGCAGCAGCAGCGAGAACATCGCCAGCGACGGGATGGTGTACAGCACGGTCGTCACTCCCAGGACCGCACCGGCGGCGGAGCGCCACCGCCGGGCCAGCAGCGCCAGCGGGAAGGAGACCAGCACGCCGATCGCGACCGACGCGGCCGTGATGCCCACGTGCTGCACCGTCGCGTCGATCAGCTCCTGGCTCCGGGTGCTGACGTACTCCCCGCAGATCCAGTGGTTCTCCACCAGACAGTTCTGTCGAGTGCTCACCCGCCGCACCTCCCCCCATACCTCGAACACATGCGGCTGGACCGAACAGTTCTCGTGTTCTTGACTTGCCTGTGACCCTAGCCCCTGCCACTGACAATCACCGAGAGCCACCGCACGGCCGCAACACCGTCTTCACGCGATCGCGGCCGGCGAGGGACACAATGGGGAGTCATGATCCGGTTCGAGCACGTCACCAAGCGGTACGCGGACGGCACCACGGCCGTCGACGACCTGTCCTTCGAGGTCGCCGAAGGGGAGCTGATCACGCTGGTCGGCCCGTCGGGCTGCGGCAAGACCACCACGATGAAGATGGTGAACCGGCTCATCGAGCCCACGAGCGGCCGCATCCTGCTCGACGGCGAGGACATCGCCGCCGTCGACCCGGTGGAGCTGCGGCGCCGCATCGGCTACGTCATCCAGCAGGTCGGCCTGTTCCCGCACAAGACGGTCCTCGACAACACCGCGACCGTGCCGCACCTGCTGGGCGTCAAGCGGGCCAGAGCCCGCGAGCGCGCCGCCGAGCTGCTCGACCTGGTCGGCCTCGACCCGTCGGTGTACGGCGACCGCTATCCCGACCAGCTGTCCGGCGGGCAGCGCCAGCGGGTCGGCGTGGCCCGGGCGCTGGCCGCGGACCCCCCCGTCCTCCTCATGGACGAACCGTTCGGCGCGGTCGACCCGGTCGTGCGCGAGCGGCTGCAGAACGAGTTCCTCAGACTCCAGCAGTCCGTGCGCAAGACGGTCCTGTTCGTGACCCACGACATCGAGGAGGCCGTACGGCTCGGCGACCGCATCGCCGTGTACGGGTCCGGCCGCATCGAGCAGCTCGACACCCCGTCCGCGGTGCTGGGCGCGCCCGCGAACGAGTACGTGGCCGACTTCGTCGGCGCGGACCGGGGCCTGAAGCGGCTCTCCGTGACGCCGATCGAGGAGGGCGACCTGGAGCAGCCGCCCGTGGTGCACCTCGACGACCCCCTGCCCAGGGAGCTGGACGCACGCTGGGCCGTGGTGCTGGACGAGGAGGACAACCTGCACGGCTGGATCTCCGCCGAGCACGCGCGCGTGCGGACCGGCACCGTGCGGGAGCACGCCCGCCGCATGGAGGCGTGGCTGCCCGTGGGCGCGCCCCTCAAGCAGGCCTTCGCGACCATGCTGCAGCACGACGCCGGCTGGATAGCCGTCATCGATGACGCCGGCGAAGGCCGCTTCCTCGGCGTCCTCACCCCCTCCCGCCTGCACGAGGCGCTGCGCCGCTCCACGGCCGCGGACGCACGCGACATCCCGCGCGCGGACGTGCGCCTGGAGACGGTCAGCGACCCCGTGGGCGGCGCGCTGTGAAGGAGGAGTGAACCTCCGTCCCCGAGAGACCGTCCTAGAGGGCGCAATGGTGCCGGATGCCGGATTGGCACCGGATTCGACACTCCTTCGCCGAAGCACGGGATGCGATGTCTCTCTGGATGAACGGGCAGCCGCCGGGCGAGGCGCCGGGGCGGCCGGACGGGATCGCGGGGCGGTCCGGCCGGCCGCTCTGTGTCCCACGCGGACCACGCGGACCACGCGGACCGCGCGGACCGCGCCCCGACGCCGCCCCCGCCCTGGTCGCCCGGTCCTGCGCGCTCATGGGACTCGTGGACATCGCCGCGGGCGTCCTCCCGCTCCCCCGGGAAGGCCGTCCCCACGCCCTCGCCGAACTCCCGTCCGGCGCCCTCGGGCCGCTCGCGGCCGCCCTGTCCCTCGGCGCCGGGGTCCTCCTGCTGTTCCTCGCGCACGGACTGCGGCGGCGCGGGCGCCGGGCCTGGCACGCGGCCGTGCTCCTGCTGCCGGCCGGCGCGCTCGCCCAGTACGCCTGCCGCCAGTCGTTCCTCGGAGCACTCGGCGGCCTCGCCTCCGTGGCGCTGCTCGCGCTGCTGCTGCGGCACCGCGACCGGTTCCGGGCCCCGCCCGGCCCGCGCAGCCGCTGGCGCGCGCTCACCAACTTCCTGCTGATGGGTGCCGGATCCATCCTCGTCGGGCTGGTCGCCGTCGGCGTCCGCACCGATCACATGGTCGGCGCCCCGAGCCTCGCCGACCGTCTGGAGCACGTGCTGTACGGCCTGCTCGGCCTCCGGGGCCCGGTCCACTACACGGACGGCGCGTCCTGGACGGTCGGCCGGCTGCTCGCCGTCCTGGGCCTGCTGACCGCCGCCACGACGCTCCACCTGACCCTGCGCCCCGAACGGCCCGCCGCGCACCTCACCCCGGACGACGAGGACCGGCTGCGCGCCCTGCGGGAGGAGTACGGCGGCCACGGCCCGCCCGACGGCTCCGCCCGCCGGCGGGACACGGCGGTCGTCTTCTCCCCCAGCGGCAGGGCGGCCGTCACCTACCGCGTCGAGCACGGCGTCATGCTCGCCGACGGTGACCCGCTCGGTGACGTGGCGGCCTGGCCCGGCGCCATCGAACGCTTCATGGACGAGGCCCGGGCCCACTCCTGGACCCCCGCCGTCACGGGCTGCTCCCGGACCGGTGCCGAGGTGTGGAGCCGGGAGACCGGCCTCGGCGTCCCCCCGCCGGACGTGCGTCACCTCCCGGCGTACGGTCCCGGCGGACCGGCCCGTGCCCCGGGGCCTAGGCTGGACGCATGAGCAAGCAGAGCGAGCGCAAGCCCGTGACGGGACTGCCCGCGTGGGACCGCTGCGCGGTCATGGGCGTCGTCAACGTCACCCCGGACTCGTTCTCCGACGGCGGCCGCTGGTTCGACACCACCACCGCCGTGAAGCACGGCCTGGACCTCGTCACCGAGGGCGCCGACCTGGTGGACGTCGGCGGCGAGTCCACCCGCCCCGGCGCCACCCGCGTCGACGAGGCGGAGGAGCTCCGGCGCGTCGTCCCCGTCGTCCGCGGTCTGGCCGCCGAAGGCGTCGTCGTCTCCGTCGACACCATGCGCGCCTGTGTCGCCGAGCAGGCCCTGGCCGCCGGGGCCGCCCTCGTCAACGACGTCAGCGGGGGCCTGGCCGACCCCGCGATGGTCCCCGTCGTCGCCGCGGCGGGCGCCCCCTTCGTCGTCATGCACTGGCGCGGTTTCCTCGATGGCGGCAACGCCAGGGGCAGCTACGAGGACGTCGTCGCGGAGGTCGTCGACGAGCTGCACGCGCGCGTGGAGGCCGTCGTGGAGGGCGGCATAGCCCCCGACCGCGTCGTCGTGGACCCCGGACTCGGCTTCTCCAAGGACGCCGAGCACGACCTCTCCCTCCTCGCCCGCCTGGACCGCCTGCACGCCCTCGGCCACCCCCTCCTCGTCGCCGCCTCGCGCAAACGGTTCCTCGGCCGTGTCCTGGCCGGCCCCGGGGGCGCCGTGCCCCCCGCGCGCGAGCGTGACGCCGCCACCGCCGCCGTCTCCGCCCTCGCCGCCCATCGGGGCGCCTGGGCGGTCCGCGTCCACGAGGTACGGGCCACCGCCGACGCCGTGCGCGTGGCGCGGGCCGTGGAAGGGGCCATGGAGCGGTGAGCGCGCCCCACACCGACGTCGAGCAGGTCGAACTGGCCAACAGGGCCTTTTACGAGGCGGTCGAGCGCGGCGACTTCGAGACCCTCTCCGCGCTCTGGCTGGTCCCCGCGGACGTCGGCGTCGACGAGCAGTACCACGACCCGGCGGAGACCGGCGTGATCTCCTGCGTCCACCCCGGCTGGCCGGTCCTCACCGGCCGCGGCGAGGTGCTCCGGTCGTACGCCCTGATCATGGCGAACACCGACTACATCCAGTTCTTCCTCACCGACGTCCATGTGTCCGTCACCGGTGACACCGCCCTCGTGACCTGCACCGAGAACATCCTCAGCGGCGGCCCGCCCCCCGAGGACGGCGACGAGCCGGGCCCGCTCGTCGGCCAGCTGGTCGTCGCCACGAACGTCTTCCGGCGCACCCACGACGGCTGGAAACTCTGGTCCCACCACGGCTCGCCCGTCCTGGCCGAGAGCGACGGCGACGAGGACGACGACACGCCGGCCCGATGACCGCACCGGCTCCGCGCCGCCCGGCCGGAGCGTTCACCCGGGGAAACACCCGGTGAACCGTGCCCGCCCATGACCGGGCCCGGACCCGCGTGGGCAAGCACTGTCGGTGCCCGCAGGTAGATTCGGTGGGGCCGGGGCACCGACGGCGTCCGGCACCCACCCGGCCGGGGCCCGGAACCGGCCCCGAGACAGCACAGCCCGACGATTGCAGGAGTGATTCGCGTGGATCGTGTCGCGCTGCGCGGCCTGAAGGCCCGCGGGCACCACGGTGTCTTCCCGGAGGAACGCGAGAAGGGCCAGACCTTCGTCGTGGACCTCACCCTCGGCCTGGACACCCGGCCCGCCGCGGCCGACGACGACCTGGCGAAGACCGTGCACTACGGCATCGTGGCGGAGGAGGTCGTCGCCGTCGTCGAGGGCGAGCCCGTCGACCTCGTCGAGACGCTCGCCGAGCGCATCGCCCAGGTGTGCCTGAACCACGAAGAGGTGCAGGAGGTCGAGGTCTGCGTGCACAAGCCGCAGGCCCCCATCACCGTGCCGTTCGACGACGTGACCGTCACCATCACCCGGAGCCGAGCATGACCGCGTCCTTCACCGAAGGTCCCAGCGACCCGACCGTCCAGCCGGTGCCCGCCTCCGTCGTCGAGAAGGTGGACGCCGCCGACAGCACCCTGCACAACCCCCAGCGCGCCGTGCTCGCCCTCGGCGCCAACCTGGGCAACCGCCTGGAGACCCTCCAGGGTGCCGTGGACGCCCTGGAGGACACCCCCGGCGTACGCGTCAAGGCGGTCTCCCCGGTGTACGAGACCGAGCCCTGGGGCGTCGAGCCGGGCAGCCAGCCCACGTACTTCAACGCGGTCGTCCTGCTGAAGACGACCCTGCCGCCCGACTCGCTCCTGGAGCGCGCCCACGCGGTGGAGGAGGCCTTCCACCGCGTACGGGACGAGCGGTGGGGGCCGCGCACCCTGGACGTCGACATCGTCGCCTACGCCGACGTGGTCTCCGACGACCCCGTCCTCACGCTGCCCCACCCGCGCGCGCACGAGCGGGCCTTCGTCCTCGCGCCCTGGCACGACGTGGACCCCGAGGCACAGCTGCCCGGTCACGGCCCGGTCGGCCGGTTGCTCGCCGACCTCACCCACGACGGCGTCACGGCCCGCGCCGACCTGGAACTCCGGCTGCCCGAGTAGTCGTTAAGGTCTACCGGACCCGCAACATTCACCGGCCGTCGGACGACGTCGGACGACGCTGACGAAAGGACATCGTGAGAGAGCTGCGCATCAGGACGCTGGCCGCGGTGTTCGTGGTGGCCGGAGTGCTGTCCTGGGCCGGGGCCCGGCTGTGGAGCTCCCTGGGCACGCTGCCCAGCGTTCCGCTCGCCGCGCCCGTCGTGCTGGCCCTGATCGCCGTCGTCCTGCTCGCCACGGCGCTCTCGCTGCGCGCCCGGCTCAGGGCCCAGCGCGAACGCCGCCCGGGCGCCCAGGGCGTCGACCCCATGCTCGCGGCCCGCGCGGTCGTCTTCGGCCAGGCCAGCGCGCTGGTCGCGGCCCTGGCCGCCGGCGTGTACGGCGGGGTGGGCGCCTTCCTCCTGGAGTCCCTGGAGGTCCCCGCCCGCCGCGACCAGGCCGTCTACGCGGGCTTCTCCGTCCTCGCGGGCCTCGCCGTCATAGCGTCCGCCCTGTTCCTGGAGCGCGTCTGCAAGCTCCCGGAGGACGACGACAGCGACGGCGAGGGCACGGTGCGGGCGGCGTAGCGCATCGGGATCACCAGGGTTGCCGGACCAAGTGACCGTTGACCAGGAAACATGGGTGTGAAGCGAGGCGGTAGCTGTAGGAGGTGAACGGCTTGTGCCCCTCGGCTCTGCGATGCCGTACGTCATGAACCTGGGTCCAGGCAGACTCTCGTAGGTGCACAGGGTGCCGTTCGGGCTGGAACGTGCCCCGTGACGGCCAGCTGTCAGCAAGTATCCGGAAGGGCGCGTGGCGGACTCCGGACGGGCGTGCACCCCAGTCGCCCTCGTCAGGGACAGCGCGTAGCGTTCGGCCACCAGTCATAGCCGGTCCGGATGGCCAGTCGCACGCGGTTCAGCTTCCTGGCCGCCGTCCATGCCAGAACCGCCCCCTCGGCATCCCCGGCATGAACCCAGCCGTCGGGCGCCCAGCAGCTGGCCCCGCGCGACCGTGAAGGTCACATGATCCGTCGCGACGTCGACGCCCTCGCGCAGTTTCACTGTGCCGACTTCCGTAACGGTCGTCCGAACATCCTCCTTGATCAGCGATCCACTCACCGATCGGGACCTTGTCGGGCACCACCGACAATCGGGTCAGCGCGCCAGTATCAGGCTCATCGCCTCGGCACGGGTCGTGGCATCGCGGAGCTGGCCGCGCACTGCCGATGTCGTGGTCTTCGCGCCGGGCTTGCGGATACCGCGCACGGACATACACATGTGCTCGGCCTCGATGACGACGATCGCGCCGCGCGCTTCGAGGATGCGCACGAGTGAATCGGCGATCTGCGTGGTGAGCCGCTCCTGAACCTGAGGCCGGCGGGCGAACACCTCGACAAGGCGTGCCAGTTTCGACAGGCCGGTGATCTTGCCGCTCTCAGCCGGGATGTATCCGATGTGGGCGACACCGTGGAAGGGCAGCAGATGATGCTCGCACATCGACACGATCTCGATGTCCTTCACCAGGACCATCTCATCGTGTCCCAGATCGAACGTCGTCGTCAGGACGTCCTCGGGCTCCTGCCGCAATCCCGCAAGGAGCTCCCGGTACGCCCGGGCGACCCGCCCCGGCGTCTCCCGCAGCCCCTCCCGGTCCGGGTCCTCCCCGACCGCGATCAGCAGCTCGCGAACGGCGTTCTCGGCGCGCTTCTCGTCGAACTCGCCGATAGTTCCTTCGCCGTCCAGCGTCACGGGGTCGGTCATGTGCGGTGCCTCGTTCCTGTGCCTTCCGACGCGTACGAGTGAACGCGTCTCACCTGCGGTCATGCGGAATGCCGCGCTCCTCAGGCTAGAACCTGGGAAGCGCGGCATTCATTCCGGTCTGTCGGATCCGACGAGCGAGCGGTCAGCTCTCCCGGCGGTCCTCCGGGGACGCCTCGGGAGAGGCGACGGACTCCGCGGCACCGGTGATCGCCGACGTCGCGCCGTTCACCCCGTTCGTCAGCGCGAGCTCCTTGGGGGAGAGCACCGGCGGGCGGGTGGACGGAGTACGGCGGGACGAGCCGGTCCACGCCGGCCGCGGCGGGCGCTTGACGATCGGGGCGAAGACCTCGGCGATCTCCTCCTTGCCCAGCGTCTCCTTCTCCAGGAGGGCGAGGACGAGGTTGTCGAGGACGTCGCGGTTCTCGACCAGGATCTCCCACGCCTCGTTGTGCGCGGTCTCGATGAGCTTCTTGACCTCTTCGTCGACGAGCGCGGCGACCTCTTCCGAGTAGTCGCGCTGGTGCGCCATCTCCCGGCCGAGGAACGGCTCGGTGTTGTCGCCGCCGAACTTGATCGCGCCGAGACGCTCGGTCATGCCGTACTGCGTGACCATCGCGCGGGCGGTGGCCGTGGCCTTCTCGATGTCGTTCGCGGCGCCCGTGGTCGGGTCGTGGAAGACCAGCTCCTCGGCCGCGCGGCCGCCCAGCATGTAGGCCAGCTGGTCCAGCATCTCGTTGCGCGTGGTCGAGTACTTGTCCTCGTCCGGGAGCACCATCGTGTAGCCGAGGGCACGGCCGCGGGACAGGATGGTGATCTTGTGGACCGGGTCGGAGTTCGGTGAGGCCGCCGCGACCAGGGCGTGTCCGCCCTCGTGGTACGCGGTGATCTTCTTCTCCTTGTCCGACATGATCCGGGTGCGCTTCTGGGGACCGGCGACCACGCGGTCGATGGCCTCGTCGAGCATCTGGTTGTCGATCAGCTTCTTGTCGCTGCGGGCCGTGAGCAGCGCCGCCTCGTTCAGCACGTTCGACAGGTCCGCGCCGGTGAAGCCCGGGGTACGACGGGCGACCGCGGACAGGTCGACGTCCGGGGCGACCGGCTTGCCCTTCTGGTGGACCTTGAGGATCTCCAGACGGCCCTGCATGTCGGGACGGTCGACCGCGATCTGCCGGTCGAAGCGGCCCGGGCGCAGCAGCGCCGGGTCGAGGATGTCCGGGCGGTTGGTGGCGGCGATGAGGATCACGCCGCCCTTGACGTCGAAACCGTCCATCTCGACGAGCAGCTGGTTCAGGGTCTGCTCGCGCTCGTCGTGACCGCCGCCGAGGCCGGCGCCGCGGTGGCGGCCCACCGCGTCGATCTCGTCGACGAAGACGATGGCCGGGGCGTTGGCCTTGGCCTGCTCGAAGAGGTCACGGACCCGGGAGGCACCGACACCGACGAACATCTCGACGAAGTCGGAACCCGAGATCGAGTAGAAGGGAACGCCGGCCTCACCCGCGACGGCACGCGCGAGCAGGGTCTTGCCGGTGCCGGGCGGGCCGTACAGCAGCACACCCTTGGGAATCTTGGCGCCGACGGCCTGGAACTTGGCGGGCTCCTGGAGGAACTCCTTGATCTCGTGGAGTTCCTCGACGGCCTCGTCCGATCCGGCGACGTCCGCGAACGTCGTCTTCGGGGTGTCCTTGGTGATGAGCTTGGCCTTGGACTTCCCGAAGTTCATGACCCGGGAGCCGCCGCCCTGCATCTGGTTCATCAGGAAGAGGAAGACGACCACGATGAGGACGAACGGAAGCAGCGAGAGCAGGATGCCGACGATGGGGTTCTGCTTCGAGGGCGAGACCGTGTAGCCGTCCTCGATCTGCTTGTTCTGGAACTTGTCCTGCAGCGTGTTGGCCAGGGCGACACCCTGGTTGTCGATGTAGCTCGCCTGGATCTTGGAGCTGTCCTTGACCTTCTCGCCGTCCTTGAGCTCGACCTTGATGATCTGCTCGTCGCCGGTGGTGAGCTTGGCCGACTTGACCTTGTCCTCATTGATCGCCTGGACGACCTGGCCGGTGTCCACCGTCTTGTAGCCGCCGGACGAGCCGACGACCTGCATCAACACGACCACGGCAAGGACGGCCAGCACGATCCACATGACCGGCCCACGGAAGTATCGCTTCACGTCCATCCATACGGAGCGGTGCCGCCCCGTCCCTCCTGCCATAGTGAGTTTGATAAAGGCTGTTCTTCGGACGGTACCCCAGCATTGTCACCCGAAGCCGCGCGGGACGGCTGACAAACCCGTCTCTGCATGCTCCAACGGCGCGAAACCCGCTGGGGTTCCCGATCGTCTTACAGGGCTTGGGCCACAAGGGTTCCCGGGCCCTGCCCGCGGGGTCTCAGCCCCCGTAGACGTGAGGCGCGAGCGTACCGACGAACGGAAGGTTGCGGTACTTCTCGGCGTAGTCGAGGCCGTATCCCACGACGAATTCGTTGGGGATGTCGAATCCGACCCATTCCACGTCGATCGCGACCTTGGCCGCCTCCGGCTTGCGCAGCAGGGTGCACACCTTGAGGGAGGCGGGCTCGCGGGAGCCGAGGTTGGAGATCAGCCAGGACAGGGTCAGGCCGGAGTCGATGATGTCCTCGACGATCAGGACGTGCTTGCCCTTGATGTCGGTGTCGAGGTCCTTGAGGATCCGTACGACGCCGGAGGACTGGGTGCCCGCGCCGTAGGAGGAGACGGCCATCCAGTCCATGGTGAGGGGGGTGGACAGCGCCCGGGCGAGGTCCGCCATCACCATCACCGCGCCCTTGAGGACGCCGACGATGAGCAGGTCCTTGCCCGCGTACTCCGCGTCGATCTTCGCGGCCAGCTCGGCCAGCTTCGCGTCGATCTCTTCCTTGGTGAGGAGCACCTTCTCGAGGTCGGCACCCATGTCTTTCGCGTCCACCCGCATCACTTTCGGTCGTCCCGCACGTACGGCCGGCCGGCCCGCCCCCTGGGGGAGGTGCCGGGCGCTCCCCGCGGGAAGCGTCTGCTCAGCCTTGCCGAATCACCAGTCTGCCACCCTGCCGCCGGGCGACGACCTTGCCGGGCAGGTTGATGGCCCCCTGACCGCGCCAGCCGGTGATCAGCCGGTCGACCTCCTCGATGTGCCGGGCGAAGAGGGAGCCCGCCGGGGCGCCCGCGTCGATGGCGGCGCGGCGCAGCACACGGCGGCGTACGGCGGGGGGCAGCGCGTACAGCTTGGCGCACTCCAGCAGGCCCGTCGCGTCCCGTACGGAGTCCGCCGCCTGGCGGGCCCAGGTGTCGAGGGCGTCGGCGTCGTCCCGGGAGAGCTGGGCGGTGCGGGCGAGGGCCTCCACCACGCCCTTGCCGAGCGCCTTCTCCAGGGCGGGCAGGCCCTCGTGGCGCAGCCGGGAGCGGGTGTAGGCGGGGTCGGTGTTGTGCGGGTCGTCCCAGACCGGGAGGGACTGGACCAGGCAGGCCTTGCGGGCGGTCTGCCGGTCGAGCTGGAGGAAGGGCCGCCGGTAGCGGCCGCCGGCCCCGGAGACCGCGGCCATGCCGGACAGGGAGCGGATGCCGGAGCCGCGGGCGAGGCCGAGCAGGACCGTCTCGGCCTGGTCGTCGCGGGTGTGGCCGAGCAGGATCGCCGCGGCGCCGTGGCGTTCGGCGGCGGCGTCCAGGGCGGTGTAGCGCGCGTCCCGGGCGGCGGCCTCGGGGCCCGCCCCCCGTCCGACGGTCACCGGCACGGCCTCCACGGGGTCGAGGCCGAGCTCCCGCAGGCGCTGGGCGACCTCGTCGGCGCGGGCGTCGGAGCCGGGCTGGAGGCCGTGGTCGACGGTGATGCCGCCGGCCCGGACGCCGAGCTTCGGGGCCTCGAAGGCGAGGGCGGAGGCGAGGGCCATGGAGTCGGCACCGCCGGAGCAGGCCACGAACACCAGCGGCGGGAGCGGCCGGCCGCCGGTACGCGGTCGGGGGCCCGGGTCGCTGTCGTACGGGGGAACCTGGAGGGGCGCGTGCGGTGCGCCGACGGGCAGGGGCGGATGTGCGGTGAGGATGTCGTGGAGGACGCGGCGGACCGCCAGGCGTATCGCCGCGACCGCTGGATGGGGACCCATGGTCCGGTTCCCTTCACATGAAGTTGTCGGGGGTGAGCCCGAGTTCGGTCACTCAGAGTGTGTAGATGGTGACAGAGACGGGCCGTTCCCCGAGCATTGCACGCATGTCCATGGCTCACGCTCCCTCGGAAGGGTGATTGGAGGGGCGCTCCCCTGCCATGGGTGGCACCGGTCGCACGACTCGGCCGCCGAGTTCACGCCTCCGGACGGCTGTGCACCCGCGCGATCCAGTCCGCCGGTTTGGCGATCTCCGCCTTGGTCGGGAGGGTGTTGGGTGAGGTCCACACGCGGTTGAAGCCGTCCATGCCGACCTGGTCGACGACGCCCCGGACGAACCGCTCCCCGTCCCGGTACTGCCGGAGCTTGGCGTCCATGCCGAGCAGCTTGCGCAGGGCGAGGTCCAGCCGGGACGCCCCGCGCGCGCGGCGCTGCTGGAACTTCTCGCGGATCTCGCCGACGGAGGGCACCACGGCCGGGCCCACGCCGTCCATCACGAAGTCGGCGTGGCCCTCGAGGAGGGACATGACGGCGGTGAGACGGCCGAGGATCTCACGCTGGGCGGGCGTCTGCACCAGTTCCACGAGGGACCGGCCGTCGTCGTCCTCCTCGCCCTCGGGGCGGCCCCCGACGAACGACTGGGCGGCCTCACGGACGCGTTCGAGGACGGTCATGGGGTCGACCTCGGTCTCCCCCAGGAACGACTGGACCTCGCCCTCCAGGTGGTCGCGCAGCCAGGGCACCGCGGTGAACTGCGTGCGGTGCGTCTCCTCGTGCAGGCACACCCAGAGGCGGAAGTCGTGGGGGTCGACGTCGAGTTCGCGTTCCACGCTCACGATGTTGGGGGCGACGAGGAGCAGTCGTCCCCCGCCGTTCTTGCCCGCGGGGAGTTCACGCGTCGGCGGGGCGAAGGTCTCGTACTGGCCGAGGACGCGGGAGGCCAGGAACGACAGCAGCATGCCGAGTTCCACGCCGGTGACCTTGCCGCCCACTGCGCCGAGCACCGCCCCGCCGGGGGTGCTGCCGCGACGTTCCTGCATCTTGTCCAGCAGCGGTTTCAACACCTCGCGGAACCCGGCGACGTTCGCCCGGACCCAGCCCGGGCGGTCGACGACGAGCACCGGGGTGTCGTCGGCCTCGTCGGGACCCATCCGGGTGAATCCCCGGACGTGTTCCTCCGACGCCTTCGCGTGCCGGCGCAACTCCGTGACGACGGCCCTGGCCTCGTCACGGCTCACCTCGGGCCCCGGCCGCACGAGCCGGGTCGCGGTCGCCACCGCGAGATTCCAGTCGACCATCTCCGCACCACCGATGCTCGTCATGCGTCAACCGTACGGGAGCGCCGCCGGTTGGGGCAGGCCGTACGCGGTCGGGCTCCCTCCGGGGCGCGACCGGCGGGGACGTGACACAGGCTCTCAGCGGCAGCCGCAGCCCGCCAGTGCCGAGGCCGCCCGGTCCAGGGTCTGCTGGGCGGCGGTCGGGTCCGTCGTCCCGGTGGCCAGGAAGGCGAAGGCCAGCAGCCGTCCGTCCGCGTCCACGACCGTGCCCGCCAGGGTGTTGACGCCGGTCAGGGTGCCCGTCTTGGCACGTACCAGGCCGGTGCCGGACGTCTCGTCGGCGTACCGGTCGCGGAGGGTACCCGTGAAGCCGGCGATCGGCAGGCCGGTCAGGACGGGGCGCAGTCCGGGCCGGCGGGGGGAGGCGGCCTCGGCGAGGAGGGCGGTGAGGAGGTCCGCCGTCATCCGGTCGTCGCGGCTCAGTCCGCTGCCGTCGGCGAAGCGGACGCCGTCCAGCGGGAGGCCGAGTTCCCGCAGCTCGTCGCGGATCGCGGTGCCGGCGCCCGCGAAGCTCGCCGGTTCGCCCGAGGCGAGGGCGGTCTGGCGGGCCAGGGCCTCGGCGATGTCGTTGTCGCTGCTGGTCAGCATGCGTTCGACCAGGGCGGACAACGGCGGGGAGGAGACGGAGCCCAGGATCCGCGCGCCCTTCGCGGCCTCCGCCTCGTCGACGCTGCGCGCCGTGATGCCCCGGTCCTCCAGGAGCTCCTCGAACCGCTGCGCCGCGTCCTCGGCCGGGTCGGCGGCGCGGTCGGCCGGACCGCTGGTGGAGTCGTCCAGGCGGGCCTCGTCGACCATGAGGGGCGTGACCCGGGCGAGGTTCGGGTTCGGGCCGATGGAGTGCAGCGCCGGCCCCTCGTAGAGGGAGGTGTCGTAGGCGAGCGTGATCTCGTCCAGGTGGCGTTTCCGCAGCGCGGCGGCCGTCTCGTCGGCGAGTTCGCGCAGGCTCGCGTACCCTTCCGCGTCCTCGCGCGCGGTCAGGGTGGGGTCGCCGCCGCCGACGAGGACGACCTCGTCGGAGCCGGGCGCGAGGACGGTGCGCGTCTCGATGCGGTGGTCGGCCCCGGCCGCCGAGAGCGCGGCGGCGGCGGTGGCGATCTTCGTGGTGGACGCCGGGGTCGACGCGTCGTCCGCACCCCTGCCGTACAGGACCTTCCCGGTCGCCACGTCGACGACCGCGGCCGTGTGGCGGGGGCCCAGCGCCTCGTCGTCGAGCAGGGGGTCCAGGAGGCCGGCGAGGGCCCGCCCGCCGGGCGCGGACCCCGAGCCGCCGAGGCCGGCCAGCACGGAGGGGGCGCTCGGAGCGGGCTTGGGCGCCCCCTGAGCGGTACCGGGCGACCAGCCGGAATCGGGCCCGTGATCTGTGCCACCCTGCCGATCCCGCGCTGCGGCCCGGTCCCGCTCCGCCGTACGCTGACCGGTGGAGTCCCAGGGACCGGCCACGGTGACCGCCCCGGCCGCCAGCAGCAGGCCGGCGGTGGCGGCACCGGCGGCGAACTGGAGGGTCGTGAACCCGGTGGAGCGGGCCGCGACGACCCGCGTGACGCGTTCCGCGCGTGACCGCGCGGCGCGCGCGATCCGCACCACGTGCGGCCTCGCGGCCCGCCAGCCCTTCGGCTCCGGCACGACCACCAGCCCCTTTCGCGATCACACACCTGCGTGAGGGACACTTAATCACCAGAACTATGTGTTGATCATGGAGGAGCCACCGGTGGAGTTCGACGTCACGATCGAGATTCCGAAGGGTTCGCGGAACAAGTACGAGGTGGACCACGAGACCGGTCGGATCCGCCTGGACCGTCGCCTCTTCACCTCGACCAGCTACCCGGCCGACTACGGCTTCGTCGAGAACACCCTCGGCGAGGACGGGGACCCGCTGGACGCGCTGGTCCTGCTGGAGGAGCCCACGTTCCCCGGATGCCTCATCAAGTGCCGCGCGATCGGCATGTTCCGGATGACCGACGAGGCCGGCGGCGACGACAAGCTGCTGTGCGTCCCGGCCTCCGACCCGCGCGTGGAGCACCTGCGGGACATCCACCACGTGTCCGAGTTCGACCGCCTGGAGATCCAGCACTTCTTCGAGGTCTACAAGGACCTGGAGCCCGGCAAGTCCGTCGAGGGCGCCAACTGGGTGGGCCGGACCGACGCGGAGGCCGAGATCGAGCGCTCGTACAAGCGCGCCAAGGAGCAGGGCGGTCACTGACCTCCGGCCCCGTGACGGACGGGCCGTGTGACTCCCTCGTGGGGTGACGCGGCCCGTTCGCGCGTTCGTGCGCATACTGAGGCGTACGGGAGGTAGGTGATCGGGGGGCACGTAGTCGGGAGCAGTGGGTGACGAGGACGACGGAGACGGAGGACCGCAAGCCCCGGTCGGACGAGGCGCGCAGCGCGTTCGCCCGACCGGAGGGCGACGCGGAGTCGTCGACGACCTCGGAGTTCGCGGTCCCCGACGGCCTCGACGTGGCGGGCACGTTCGCGGAGTCCGAGGTCACGTCGGAGTTCGCCGTACCGCAGGGGTTCGCTCCGCCACCGCAGTCCGGCGCCGAACCCGAACGGTCGGCGTTCACCCCGCCGAGCACCTACGACGCCCGCAACGCGCCCGGCTTCACCCCGGCGGAGGGCGTCCCCGCGGTCAGCCTGACCAAGGACGGGCCCTGGCAGGACCGGATGCGCACGATGCTGCGCATGCCGGTGGCCGAGCGGCCCGCTCCGGAGCGTCCGCAGAAGGCGGAGGAGGGCGGCCCGGCCGTCCCCCGCGTGCTCGACCTGACGCTGCGCATCGGCGAGCTGCTGCTCGCGGGCGGTGAGAACGCCGAGGACGTGGAGGCGGCGATGTTCGCCGTGTGCCGCTCCTACGGCCTCGACCGCTGCGAGCCGACCGTCACCTTCACCCTGCTCTCCATCACCCACCAGCCGTCCCTGGTGGAGGACCCGGTGTCGGCGTCGCGGACGGTGCGCCGGCGCGGCACCGACTACACCCGTCTGGCGGCCGTCTACCGGCTCGTGGACGACCTGAGCGACCCGGACAGCCAGATCTCCCTGGAGGAGGCCTACCGGCGGCTGGCGGAGATACGCCGCAACCGCCACCCCTACCCCGGCTGGGCGCTGACCGCCGCCGCCGGGCTGCTCGCGGGCACGGCCTCCGTCCTCGTCGGCGGTGGCCTGGTGGTGTTCGTGGCGGCCGCGCTGGGCGCGATGCTCGGCGACCGGCTGGCGTGGCTGTGCGCCGGGCGCGGACTGCCGGAGTTCTACCAGTTCTCGGTGGCCGCGATGCCCCCGGCGGCGATCGGGGTCGCGCTGACACTGGCCGACGTGGACGTGAAGGCCTCCGCGGTGATCACCGGTGGGCTCTTCGCGCTGCTGCCCGGGCGGGCCCTGGTGGCCGGGGTGCAGGACGGGCTGACCGGCTTCTACATCACCGCCTCCGCGCGCCTGCTGGAGGTCCTGTACCTGTTCGTCGGCATCGTCGTGGGCGTGCTGCTGGTCCTGTACTTCGGCGTCAAGTTCGGCGCCGAGCTCAACCCGGACGCGGCCCTCGGCTCCTCCAACAGGCCGCTGTGGCAGATCGGCGCGTCGATGCTGCTGTCGCTGGCCTTCGCGGTGCTGCTCCAGCAGGAACGTTCCACCGTGCTCGCGGTGACGCTCAACGGGGGCGTGGCCTGGTCGGTGTACGGCGCGATGCACTACGCGGGGGGCTTCTCGCCGGTGGCTTCGACGGCCGTGGCGGCGGGCCTGGTGGGCCTCTTCGGGCAGCTGATGTCCCGCTACCGGTTCGCGTCGGCGCTGCCGTACACGACCGCGGCGATCGGGCCGCTGCTGCCCGGTTCGGCGACGTACTTCGGACTGCTCGCGTTCGCCCAGAACCACGTCGACGCGGGACTGGTGAGCCTCACCAAGGCCGCCGCCCTCGCCATGGCCATCGCGATCGGGGTGAACCTGGGATCGGAGATCTCCCGGCTGTTCCTGCGGATGCCGGGGGCGGCGAGTGCGGCGGGACGGCGCGCGGCGAAGCGGACGCGCGGTTTCTGAGCGCGCTGCTCAGCCCTGGTTCCGCGGGTGCTCCTGCCCGTACGGGTATCCCTGGCCCTGACCCTGCGGGTACTGCTGGTTCTGACCCTGGGGGTACTGCTGGTTCTGACCCTGCGGGTACTGCTGCCCCTGGTTCCGGGGGTACTGCTGACCGTGGCCCTGATCCTGCGGGTACTGCTGACCCTGGCCCTGCGGGTACTGCTGACCCTGCGGGTACTGGTGTGCGTACGGCTGGGGCTGGGGCTGCTGCTGCCCGTAGCCCTGCTGCTCCGTGCCGTACGGCTGCGGCGGGGGGTAGGACGCGCCCTGCCCGTGCTGGTTGCCGTACTGCTGCCCGTATCCCGGCGCCCGGCCGTCGTACGCCTGGTCGCCGTTCCGCCCGTCCGAGGGGATGCGGCGCAGCTGGGTCGTCGCGTCGTCCATGGCGGGCGGCACCGCGCCCGGGACCTGGACGGCGGCGGGCTGCTCCTGCTGCTGCTTCGCCTTCTCCTTGCGGGCCTTCCAGAGCTCCAGGATGATCGGCACCACCGACAGGAAGACGATCAGGATCAGCATCGCCTCGATGTTCTCGCGGACGAACGCGATGCTGCCGAGCCAGGAGCCGAGCAGGGTGACGCCCGCGCCCCACAGGATGCCGCCGACGACGTTGTAGGTCAGGAACGTGCGGTACTTCATCCCGCTGACGCCGGCGATGATCGGCGTGAACGTGCGCACGATGGGCACGAAGCGGGCCAGGATCAGCGACTTGGGGCCGTGCTTCTCGAAGAACTCGTGACCCTTGACCACGTTCTCCTGCTTGAACAGGCGGGAGTCGGGGCGGGTGAAGATCGCCGGCCCCACCTTCTTGCCGAACATGTAGCCCGCCTGGTCACCGAGGATCGCGGCGACGCAGATCAGCACGATGGCCAGCCACAGCGGGAAGTCCAGCGTCTTGGAGGTGATCAGCATGCCCGCGGTGAACAGCAGCGAGTCACCGGGCAGGAAGAACCCGATGAGCAGGCCGGACTCGGCGAACACGATGGCGAGCAGACCCCAGATGCCGAACGTGTCGAGCAGATAGTTCGGATCCAACCAGCTTGGTCCGAGAGCGAGCGTCGTCACGTTCCGGGCTCCTGTGGGATGTCTGGGAATGAGATGGGCACGAGGCGGGTACGGTGTACGGCTGACCAAAGCTATCAACGGCAGCCGGTACCCCCAGGTTCCACCGTCCCTCCCAGGATGCACTGTGCGGCGGCTCGGCCGCACCTGTGGGCACGTGTAAGGGGCGCCCCCAAGAGCGGGCGCCCCTTACCGACTTGGATCCGAGCGGTGCCGGCCGGCCGCGGCCGGCGTCAGTCCGCGTGCCGGGCCGCGTTCGCGACGATCGCGTCCCGCAGGTAGCGGGCCAGTCCCGGGCGGATCGCGTCGTACGTCGCCGTGAACCGCGGGTCGGCGACGTACATCTCACCCAGGCCGGTGTGCATCTCGTGGCCGCACGCGTAGTACGAGCCCGTGATCACCTGCCGGTGCTCCTCCGCCGCGTCCATGGCCTCCGTCGAGTCGGGGGCGGCCCCCTCGGCCATCAGGCCGGCCACGCGCGCGTGCACCCCGTCGAACCGCTCACCGACGCGCTTCCAGTCCTCCTTGGTGTACGCGGCCGTGCGGCGCTGCGACTCCCGGTAGGCGTCCGTGTCCCCCCAGCGCTCCCGCACCTCCTCCTGGTACTGCTCCGGATCGTGCTCTCCGAAGACCTCGAACCTCTCCTCGGGTGTGAGTTCGATGCCCATCCTGCGTGCCTCCATGGCGTGCTCCACGGCCGCGGCCATCCGCTGCAGCTTCTCGATCCGGGCGGTCAGCAGTGCGTGCTGGCGGCGCAGGTGCGCACGCTGGTCCGCGTCCGGGTCGTCGAGCAGGACCGCGACCTCGTCGAGCGGGAAGCCGAGCTCCCGGTAAAACAGAATCCGCTGCAGCCGGTCGAGGTCCGCGTCGGTGTAGCGCCGGTGGCCGGCGTACGTGCGTTCACTCGGTACCAGCAGCCCGATGTCGTCGTAGTGGTGCAGCGTGCGCACCGTCACCCCGGCGAAACCGGCGACCTGTCCCACGGACCAGCCCATGGCGTCCGCTCCCTCCTCGGTACGCACTCCAGGCTGGGTCCTCACGTGGCGTGAGGTGCAAGCGCTCACGCGGAAGGAGTTCAGCGGTCGTCCCCCGGGTGCCGCTCCCCCGTCGCGTACGGGTTCTCCTCGCCCTCCACGAGTACGCCGACGAACGGCTCGCCCTCGCCCGCGAAGGTGTACGCGCCGGCCTCGATGCGCGCGATGAGACCGCGGGTCCACTCGGCCTCGCCGTCGGACGCGTGCATCCACATGTTCATGATCTCGCCGATGTGGCCGATCGACTCCGGGCCCTCCTCGGGCGTGTAGTACTCCGTGACGGAGGTGCGCCACCGCGCCAGCCGGTCCAGCCGCTCGCGCAGCAGGCGCACCACCTCGGCGCGCTCCAGCTCGACCATGAACCCGATCGCCGCGGACAGCGTGTCGATGTGCCGGTCCCGCTCGACGAGGGCCTCGCGCAGCAGCGTGAAGTACTCCCGGTCACCCGACGCGGTGATCTCGTACTCGGTGCGGGGCGGCCCGCCGACGGTGGAGGGCGCGATCTCGTGGGCGTGCAGCAGTCCCTGTCTCGCCATCTGCTTCAGGGCGTGGTAGATCGAGCCGGGCTTGGCGTTGGACCACTCGTTGGCGCCCCAGTACTCCAGGTCGTTGCGCACCTGGTAGCCGTGGGCCCGCCCGTGCTGGCGCACCGCGCCGAGCACCAGGAGTCGGATCGCTGACATGGGGCCAGCGTAGGACCCTTGACGATCAGCCCCAGGACGTGCCCTGCTCCTTCGCCACCAGTGCGAAGGCGGTGGCACCGTCCAGCGACTCACGCACGATGTCGGCGTGCCCGGCGTGCCGGGCGGTCTCGCGGATGAGATGGAGGCCCAGCCAGCGCATCGAGACCCGCTCCCCCGGCGGGAACCACGGGGCCTCGGGCAGCGGGAAGGTGTCGTCGAGGCTGGGCACCGTGCGGAAGAACTCCTCCGTGGCGGCCGCGACCTCCTCCCCGTACGCGAGGAGCGCCTCCACCGTGTCGTCCGCCTCCAGCCGGAACGAGCCCAGCAGGTCCGACCGCTCCCGCTCGACCGCCGGACGCTCGTCCTTGGCCATGGCCACCCAGCCCTGCTCGACCTCGATCACGTGCTTGAGCAGCCCGGCCAGGGACAGCTCGCTCACGCTGGGCCGGCTCGCGGCCTGCTCCTCGGTCAGCCCGAGCAGGGTCCGGCGGATGCCACCGCGCTGCTCGGCCAGGAACGCGAGCAGCGCCCCGCGCTCGTCGCCGTGCGCCTCGGGGGAGACATGAGTGACCATGACGGGCCGCCTTTCACCGGGTCCGTGCGCCCGGCGGCTCCGCCGGACACCGGTGAAGCTACGGGCCCACTGGGTCAGATCCTGTCCGCCTCAGAAAGGGAACGCACTCCGCCCGTGCTGCACCGAGATCCACTTCTGCGTGGTGAAGGCCTCGGCCGTCGCCCCGCCGTTCAGCCGGCCGAGGCCGGAGCGCTTCTCGCCGCCGAAGGGGACGATCGGCTCGTCGTGCACCGTGCCGTCGTTGACGTGGAACATCCCGGTGTCGATCCGCCGGGCGAAGCGCACCCCGCGCTCCACGTCCGCCGTGTGGACGGCGCCGCTCAGCCCGTACGGGGTGTCGTTGACGATCCGCACGGCCTCCTCCTCGCCGTCGAAGGGGACCAGAAGGGCGACCGGGCCGAAGATCTCCTGCCGCAGCAGCGGGGAGTCGGCGGGCAGGCCCGTCAGGACGGACGGCTCGACCAGGTTCCCGGTCGTCGTGCCGCGCAGCAGCGCGGTGGCGCCCTCGGCGATCGCCTGCTCGACGACGCCCGACAACACCTCCGCCTGGGAGGCGTTGATGACCGGGCCGATGACCGTCCGCGGGTCACGCGGGTCGCCGACCGTGAGGGACCTCACCTTGGTGACGAACTTCCCGGTGAACTCCGCCTCGAGCGAGCGGTCGACGAGGACCCGGTTCGCGGCCATGCAGACCTGGCCCTGGTGGACGAAGCGGCTGAAGACGGCCGCGTCCACCGCGTAGTCGACGTCGGCGTCGTCGAGGACGACCAGCGCGCTGTTGCCGCCGAGTTCGAGGACCGACCGCTTGAAGTGCGCGGCGCAGACGGTGGCGACGTGCCGCCCGACCGCGTCGGAGCCGGTGAAGGAGATGACCTTCGGGATCGGGTGCTCGATGAACGCGTCGCCTATCTCGGCGATGTCGGTGATCACGACGTTGAGCAGGCCGCCCGGGAGCCCCGCGTCCTCGAAGATCTTCGCGACGAGCGCGCCGCCGGCGATCGGGGTGTTCTGGTGCGGCTTGAGGACCACGCCGTTGCCGAGGGCCAGGGCGGGCGCGACGGACTTCAGCGACAGCAGGAACGGGAAGTTGAACGGGCTGATGACGCCCACGACACCGACGGGCACCCGGTAGAGGCGGTTCTCCTTGCCGTCGGCCGGCGAGGGGAGGATCCGGCCCTCGGGGCGCAGCGCCAGCTGGACCGACTCGCGCAGGAACTCCTTGGCGAGGTGCAGTTCGAAGGCGGCCTTGGTGTGCGTGCCGCCGAGCTCGGCGACGATCACCTCGGTGATCTCGTCCGTCCGCTCCTCGACGAGCCGCAGGGCTCTCTCGAGGACGGCGCGGCGGGCGTACGGGCTGGTGTCCGCCCAGGCCCGCTGGGCGTCCCGTGCCGCCCGGTAGGCGGCGTCCACCTCGTCGGCCGTGGCAATGGTGATCGAGGCCAGCTTCTCGCCGTTGTACGGATCGAAGTCGATGATGTCCCACGAGCCGGTGCCCGGCCGCCACTCGCCGCCGATGTACTGCTGAGCCAGTTCGGTGAAGCAGGACGACATGTGATCCCTCAATCCCTTGCGGCCACGGTGGTCACTCGTTCACGGCACGATCACGACGCTCGGTGATCGGCCGTCATACTACGTTCGAGTAACGGGGGTTGAGGAGTCGGTTGTGGCCAGTGTGCACGCCTGTCGTCAGGACAGCTGGAGCAGACCCCGGAGCAGGTCGCGGCTCTCCTCCGGGGACGGGCTGTCCTCCTGGAGCTGCCGCATCGCCCGCTCGTACTGGGTGACGTCCTCGCGTTTGTCCAGGTAGAGCGCGCTGGTGAGCTGCTCCAGGTACACGACGTCGGACAGGTCGGACTCGGCGAAGCTGAGCACGGTGAAGGAGCCGCTCTCACCGGAGTGGCCGCCGAAGCCGAACGGCATCACCTGCAGCCGTACGTTCGGCCGCTCCGATATGTCGATGAGGTGCTGGAGCTGCCCCCGCATCACCTCCCGGCCGCCGTACGGGCGGCGCAGCGCGGCCTCGTCGAGGATGCAGTGGAACTGCGGCGCACGCTCGGCGACCAGGTACTTCTGCCGCTCCAGACGCAGCGCGACCCGTCGTTCGACGTCGGCCTCGCCGCCCTCCTTCATGCCGCGGGAGACCACCGCGTAGGCGTACGCCTCGGTCTGCAGCAGACCGTGGACGAACTGGACCTCGTACGCCCGGATGAGGTGGGCCGCCCCCTCCAGGCCGACATAGGTCGGGAACCAGCTGGGCAGGACATCGCTGTAACTGTGCCACCAGCCCGCGACGTTGGCCTCCTTGGCCAGCGAGAGCAAGGAGGTCCGCTCCTTGTCGTCCGTCACGCCGTACAGCGTCAGCAGGTCCTCGACGTCGCGGGCCTTGAAGCTCACCCGGCCCAGCTCCATGCGGCTGATCTTCGACTCCGAGGCGCGGATCGAGTAGCCGGCCTTCTCGCGCGTGATGCCCTGCCCCTCGCGCAACCGCCTGAGATGCGAGCCCAGCAGCATCCGCCTCACCACTGACCCGCTCGATTCACCGGCGCCCACGGTCCGTCAGCCTCCCCAAGGTCTTCAGGGGCCGCAGTCTGCCACTAACCACTCCGATCCGCACTCGGATGGTTACGGAAACGGAAACTCTCAGAAGGAGAGACACGGGAAAAGATCAGGCAGGGCACAACAAGTGACGAGAAGGCGGCAGAAAAAATCATCGGCAAGGGGTACGGCGTGCACCATACCGGTCACGTGCACGTGCATCTGCCCTTGCATCTGACTTACTCATCGGAAACCATGGACTCGCGCCACCGCTGCATCGCCACGACCGCGGACCCCGGGAGTGCCTCGCATGGGAACGAACGGATCGACCATGCTCGAAGTCTTACGGCAGGGACTTCCCCCGCTCGATCCCGCGACCGTGTCGCGCACGGCCTCCTGCGCCCTGCCCGCCCACTACGAAGCGGTGCGCGAGGCACGGCACTTCACCCGCGGCACGCTCGACCTCTGGGAGCTGGGCGACCGCTTCGACGACATCTGTCTCGTCGTCTCCGAACTGGTCACCAACGCGCTGCGGTACGGGCTTCCCGGAGCCGCCCCGTGCTCCGCGGGGCACCTGCCGCACGTACGGCTGCACCTGATGCGGTGGACGGAACGGCTGGTGTGCGCGGTGCGCGACCCGGGCCACGACACCCCGGTCACCCACGGCTCCGAGGACTCCTCGGCGGAGTCGGGGCGCGGCCTCTTCCTGGTCGGCGCGTTCGCCGACAGCTGGGGCTGGCACCCGCTGGCCGGGGCGCTCGACGGCAAGGTGGTCTGGGCGATGTTCCGGCTGGGCCCGGAGCAGGCGGCCGAGCCGACCCGTTGAGGCACCGCGGCGCCCTTCGACGTCGGAGTTCTACGCGTGTCACACCGGCCGGACCGGCGGGGCGCGCCCGCCTCACCCGTGGCCGCCGCCCTCAGCCGCCCGCGACCAGGTGGTCGAACTCGCCGTCCTTGACCCCGAGCAGCATGGCCTCGATCTCGGCGCGGGTGTAGACGAGGGCGGGCCCGTCGGGGAAGCGCGAGTTGCGCACGGCCACGGCACCGCCGGGCAGGCGCGCGAACTCCACACAGGATCCCTGCGAGTTGCTGTGCCGGCTTTTCTGCCAGGCCACGTCGTGGTGGGCCGTCAGATCCGTCGCCGCCATGCCGTTGTACACGTCGTCCACGCCGTACACGTCGTGGTCCACAGGTAGCTCCCCGGGTGGTGCAGTGGCTGAAGTGGCCATAGATGCAGTGGTCAACTGCTTCGGATCATAGCTGCGTTCACGTACCCGTGCATGAGCCGATGCACGGCCATATGCACGTGCACGCCGGGTGGTCCACCGACTACAGCTTTACGGTCGCATGGTTGTGCCCTGCACTGTAGAGACGTCGGGCATTCCACTTGCGTTCACTCCCTCCGGTGCGACATTCCTGGTCACGGGCGCAAGAAGGTCCCGGAGAGACGTGAGGAGCCTCTCCGGGACCCGGGTGGGGGATGTGACGGCGCGCGCGGCGTGGGCGAAGGGCTAGCGCGGCGGGGACGCGTACGGCAGGAGCGCCATCTCACGGGCGTTCTTGATCGCGCGGGCGAGGAGTCTCTGCTGCTGAGCGGATACGCGGGTGACGCGGCGGCTGCGGATCTTGCCCCGGTCGGAGATGAACTTCCGCAGCAGATCGGTGTCCTTGTAGTCGATGTACGTGACCCCTGCCACGTCCAACGGATTTGGCCGGTTTCTGGCAGGCGTCCGGTCGGTACGGCGGGGCATGTCAGACCTCCAGGAACGAGTCGAAGGGGCGCGGGAGCCGCGCCCAGGCGTCGCGGCCGGCGGTGTACTCGGCGTCGGTGAGCAGGCACGACTCCAGCAGCCCGGCGAGCCCCTCCCGGTCCAGCGCGGGTGAGGTGAAGACCAGGTGCTGGCAGCGGTCCCCGTGCTCCGGGTCCCAGTCGAGCGCCGCGGCGGCCCGGCGCACCGGCGGCACCATCTCCCAGGCCGCGTCCGGCAGCGAGGCGAGCCAGGGGCCGGCCGTCTCCACGCACAGGGCGCCGCCGGCCGCGTCCCAGTGCAGCAGCGTGTCCGGCCGGTCGGCGAGCCAGAACCGTCCCCGGCTGCGCGCCGCCGCGCAGGTCAGGTCCTCCAGCGCCGCGTACAGCCGCTCGGGGTGGAAGGGGCGTCGCCCGTGCCAGACGAGGGTCGCGACCCCGCACTCGTCGGCCGCCACGGGCAGCAGCGCGCACGCCGGGTGCTGGGCCGCGGCAGCGGCCTCGACGTCGAACCCGGCGAAGGCGGCTTCGACGAGCGGGGAGGGGACGGAGGCGGAGGCGGGAGCAGGGGCGGAAGGGGTGCCGGCCGCCGGAGCGCCCGCCGGGTCCCCGGGGTGGCCGCCCTGGAAGGGCACCCGGCGGGCCGTCGGATGGAGTTGGGCGAGCAGGGCGCGGTCCTCGTCGTCGGCCTCCGGCGATGCGGCGACGGCGAGGACGGGCGCGTACTCCAGCTGCCGGGCGAAGGTGTCGGCGACCGTGCGCTGGTCGGTGGCGGCGGCTGCGAGTCCGCGGTCGGCCAGTTCGTCGCCGTCGGCGAGGTACGGCAGCACCAGGGCCGGGTCGACCGCGGTGACGACCGCGGTGACCGTCAGCCCGCTCGCGGCCACCACCTCGGCCATCGCCCTCGGCTCCACCGAGTCCCACAGCTCCACGACGGCGAGCCGGGTGAGCCCGCCGTCCGCGAGCCGCTCCAGTTCGGGGACCAGGTCCTCGCGCAGCGCGCAGCACGCGCAGTCGTTGACCAGCGGGGTCTCACCGCTGTCGGTCACCCCGGCGCGGTCCCTGACCGTGCGCCGGACCGTGCCGTCGGCGGCGGTCGAGAGGTCGTGGTGCAGCGCGACACTGTCCGGGACCTCGGCGAGCAGCCGTTCGACGACGGCCCGGCGGGCTTCGGCGTGCAGCCCGCCGACGATCGCGACGGAGAGCTCGTTGTCGCTCACCGGTCAGCTCCGCTTCCCGTACCGCTGCTCGAACCGCTCGACGCGGCCCGCCGTGTCCAGCACGCGCGCGGTACCCGTGTAGAAGGGGTGGCTGACGTTCGAGATCTCGACGTCGACCACGGGGTAGGTGTTGCCGTCCTCCCACTCGATCGTCTTCTCGCTCGTCATGGTCGACCGGGTGAGGAAGGTGTGGTTCGCGGCGCGGTCGCGGAAGACGACGGGGCCGTAGGCCGGGTGGATTCCCTTGCGCATGGCGGTTCCTCAGCGCTCCTCTCGGAAGTCGACGTGGCGGCCCGCGACCGGGTCGTACTTGCGCAGGGTCATCCGGTCCGGGTCGTTCCGCCGGTTCTTCCGGGTGACGTAGGTGTAGCCGGTGCCGGCGGTGGACCGGAGCTTGATGACCGGACGGAGTTCGTTGCGTGCCATGGCTGCTATCTTACTGAAAATGAATTCCATTTACATCAGCCAGTCGAGAGAGGTGCGTCACCCATGTCCGCCCACTGCATGCTGACCGGGGCCCGGCCGGGCTTCGGCAACCGCATTTCGCACTCGCACCGGCGCACCTCGCGCCGTTTCGACCCCAACATCCAGTCCAAGCGCTACTGGCTGCCGAGCGAGGGCCGGCACGTGCGGCTGCGGCTCAGCACCAAGGGGATCAAGACGGTCGACGCGATCGGCGTCGAGGCGGCCGTGGCGCGCATCCGCGCGCGCGGGGTGAAGGTCTGAGGCGAACGGGAGCGGGAGTACGGCCATGGCGAAGAAGAGCAAGATCGCGAAGAACGAGAAGCGGCGGGAGGTCGTCGAGCGGTACGCGGCCCGGCGCGCCGAACTGAAGGAGATCATCCGCAGTCCGTCCGCCACGGCGGCCGAGCGCGAGGCCGCGCAGCGCGAACTGCGCCGCCAGCCCCGCGACGCGAGCGCCACGCGGGTACGCAACCGGGACCAGGTGGACGGCCGCCCGCGCGGTTACTTCCGAACCTTCGGACTGTCCCGGGTCAGCCTGCGGGGGCAGGCGCACGCCGGGTTCCTGCCGGGGGTGCGCAAGTCGTCCTGGTGAGGTCGGGACGAGGAAGGGTGAGGGCGTGGTGGGGGCGGGGGCGGGGGCGCCTTGGTAGCTTGCGGCTGTCGCCGCGGCGACCGCACTGCCCCCACCCACCCTCACCCTCGGGAGATCCCGGTGACCACGGCGACCACGGCGTCCCCCTCGCCCCGGCGGGCACGTATCGGGGCGGCGGCGACCGGACTGGCGGCCGCGCTCACGCTGACGGCCTGCGGCGGGAGCGGCGACGGGGACGCGGGCCCCACCGGAGAGACCGGA
The DNA here is from genome assembly GCF_034105845.1 of Streptomyces sp. CRN 30. Lineage (NCBI taxonomy): Bacteria > Bacillati > Actinomycetota > Actinomycetes > Kitasatosporales > Streptomycetaceae > Streptomyces > Streptomyces sp. CRN 30. Next base: position 34,499 of record NZ_JAVRHI010000196.1, read on the forward strand.
GAGAACTCCTCGTCGGCCCCGACGCCCGGCGTGACGGAGACGGGCGGCACGGACGACGGCTCCGGGACCGCCGGCCCGCGGGGTGCGCTGGAGGGCAGTTGGGTGGCCACGACGGGCGGCAGGGCGGTGGCACTGATCGTCACCGGTGAGCGGGCCGCGGTCTTCGAGAGCGGCGGAGCCGTGTGCAGCGGCACCGCCGAGGAGCAGGCCGGTACGGGGACGATCCGCCTGAAGTGCACGGACGGCAGCGACGCCCGCGCCCAGGGCACGGTCGGCTCCGTGGACGCGGGAAGCCTCACGGTGACGTGGGAGGGCGGCATCGGCGCGGAGACGTTCCAGAAGGCGGAGGGGGGCACCCTGCCGTCGGGACTGCCGTCAGGGCTGCTGTCGGGGCTGCCGGCGGCGGGGCTCGGGTCCTGAGGAGGCCGTCCGGTCCGGGGGGTGCCGACGGGTCGCGGATTCCTGCGGGTGGCGCGGCTCGTCGTCGGTGTTCTTGGGGGTGCCGTCGGTGCTGCTGGTCCCGCCGCTTCCGCCGCTTCCGCCGGTTTCGCCGGTTCCGTTCACCGTCATGGGCGGTACTTGGGTGTCCAGGGCTTCGGAGAGTTCGTCCAACGCCTTCAGCAGGAGGCCCGCCCCGCGTCGTACGAAGGCGTCGGGGCCCGGTGCGGCCTGTTCGGGGGCGGGCTGCTCGGGTGTGACCTGCTCCGGTGCGTCCTGGGTGCGCACGGCCTCCTTATCCCATGCCGCCAGTGCCTTGCGCACCTCGTCCCAGTGGGGGACCCGGCGCTCGCGTACGGCCCTCGCGCCCCGTTCCGTCGTGGTGTTCAGGGTTCCGGCGAACCGGGCGGCGGCCGGGGTGGGCAGGGCGTCCCGGTCGGGCAGGTGGGCCTCCAGCAGCATGGCGACGCGGCCCAGGTGGGCGACCGCGTCCTCGGCCTCCTCGGCGGCGGTCCGGGACAGGCCCCGGTGGCGTACGGGCTCGTCCCCGGCGCGGGCGACCGCGGTGTGCCAGGCGGCGCGGGCGCCCCGGCTCGCGAGCAGGGCCGCGCGCACCTCGTCGGCGGGGCGCGCGGGGTCGGCGTACCGGTCGAACACGGCCGCGGCGTAGGCCCCCGTCGCGGCCAGCCAGTCGGCGAGCCGCGTGCGCAGCCGCGGGGTCTCCCAGGCCGGGTAGACCGCGTACGCGAGCATCGCCAGCAGGCCGCCGACGAGGGTGAGCAGCAGCCGTTCGGGCACCGTCTGCGTCCACGCCTCGCCGCCCATGCCGAGCAGGAAGACCACGTACGCGGCGACGCAGGCCTGGGCCGCCACCTGACCGGTGCGCATCAGGAGGTACAGCAGGCCCGCGCTCAGCACCGCGAGGGCGCCCGACAGGTACGTGCCCGAGTCCGCCACCTGGAGGATGCCCGTGGCCAGGGCGATGCCGATGAGCGTGCCGCCGAAACGGGCCACCGCGCGGCTGTACGTCTGCGAGAAGTCCGGGCGCATGATCATGACCGCGGTCAGCGGGGCCCAGTAACCGTGCCCGAGCGGCAGGGCCTTGCCGGCGAGGTAGCCGGCGACCGCCACGGCGGTGATGCGGGCGGCGTGCCGGGTGATCGGGGAGTCCCGGCCCAGCTCGGCGCGCATGGCGCGCAGGGTGACGGGGACCAGTCCGAGGAGCGAGGGGCGCTGCAGGGACCGCGCGTGCGGGCGGGGGCCGTCGGAGTGCGAGCCGCCCGCCGTCTCCACCACGTCCTGCAGCAGGGTGCCGAGCCGGGTCGCCGCCCGGGCCGGCGGGCCCTGCAGGATCGCCCCCGTGTCCGGCGTCCGGAGCGCGGCGAGGGCGGCCGGCGGGACGTCGACCTCCCGGCCGTGGCGGATGGCGGAGGCCGAGGCGTCCAGGACGGTGGCCGCGGCGGCGAGGAGTTCACGGACCCGGTCGCGTGCCGGGCCCACCGTCGCGACGCCCATCGCCGGGTCGGCGAGGGAGGCGAGGACGGGCCGGATGCGCTCGGCGGTGAGGCGGGAGCCGCCGAGTTCGGCCGGCCGGGTGCGGGCCTGGCGGGCCGTCAGCCGGGCCGCGTCCCGCGCCGCCATCAGGGGTTCGGGGTCGAAGCCGGCCACCGGGTCGTGGCGGAGGCGGCGGGCGTAGTCGGCCTCGGCCGCCAGGGCGTCGGCGAGCGCGTCGCGCTGGGCGCCCCAGCGGCGTACGGGGAAGAGCACGATCAGCGCCGCCTGCACCAGGCCACCCGCGATCATCATCAGACCGTGCCCCGCGGCCTGGGCCACCGAGGTCGGCAGGGTGACGGTGATGAGCATGATGGCCACGTTCGTGGAGGCGATCAGGCCGGTGGTGGGGCCGGCGGCCCAGGCCAGGCCCGCCAGGAACGTCCACACCATCAGCAGGGCGAGGAACAGCGGCAGATGGGAGATCGTGACGTAGCCGAGGAAGGTCGACACGGCGAGGGTCGTGCCCGAGACGAGGGCGAGTTCGGGGCGCGGGCGCCAGCTGCGCTGGAAGGTGGCCATCGCCGCCTGGAACGCCCCGAACGCGGAACTCGCCGCGACCAGCGGCCCGAACGCCAGCAGACCGAACGCGATCATGATCGACAGCCCTGCGGCGGCCCGCACCGCGACCAGCGGTTCGAGACGCTTGCGCTCCACCGTCAGCCCCGAGCGGCCGGTCTCCTTCAGCGCCCGGAACCAGCTCATCCACCCCAGCGTACGGCCACGAGGGGAGGTATCGGGGCATACGGGGTGACGACCCACCCCGCGGTGGGCCGCTCCGCCGGGTGGTGTGAAGCTTCGCGCGCGAAGTCGTGTGCGGTGCGGAGTCGTGCGCAGTGGAGCTTCACACCAAGTCAGGCGACGTCATGTGCGGAGTCGCGCGGCATCGCGCGGTGTGCGGCTCCGAAGGCAGGGCGGGGTGAGGCCTCGCCTCCGTACGGCCGCTCACCCGCCGTCATTCGCATCCGCTGCCGACCGAGTACGCCGTCACCGTCCCGGGGGGACCCATGCGCACCAAGCCCTTCGCCGTCACCGCCGCCCTCCTGGCCGCCCTGAGCCTGACCGCCTGCGGCGGCGGAGGGGGCGGCGAGGACACCGCACCGAGCGTCGGCACCGGTGCCGACACCGACACCGAGGTGACGGCCTGCGCGGCCGATCAGCTCTCCGTCGACTTCGGCCCCAGCAACGCCGCACCGGCCGCCGGGGACACGGGCAACATCCCCGTCACCCTGACGAACACCGGTGACCCCTGCACGCTGCGGGGCGTCCCCGCCACCGATGTCCACAGCGGCGGCACCTCCTGGACGGTCGGCGTCGAGGAGGGCGCGGCGGAGCCGGAACTGACGCTGGACGGGAGCGCGGTGGCGTCCTTCACGCTCACCTACGTGCGCGGGGCCGCGGGCGATGCGGAACGGTCCGTCCGGCCGGAGCGGGTGGAGTTCCGGCTGCCCGGCAGTGACGCGGCGCAGGGCTACGACTGGCCGGACGCCGAGGTCGCCGTGCGGTCCGGGGCCACGGAGGAAGCGGAGGAACTGGACATGACGGTGAGTCCGTTCCGGCCGGCGGGCGACTGAGGGCACCGCGGAGCGTGGCGGCCACACCGCGGGGGACTGCCGGACACGAACACCGCGGAGGGCCGCCGGACACGGACACCGCGGGGGGACCGCTGGACACGGACACCGCGGAGGGTCACCGGTCACGGCAGTCGGGGCCGGGACGCGAGGTGGGCGCGGTCGGCCGCCTCGGTGCCCTGCTGCCATCCCTCCGCGTCATTCACCCCGCGCACGCGCGTGGTGACCGTCTCCGGGAACAACCTCGTGACCTGCTCGTGCACGGCCAGGTCGCGGGCCGCGAGGACGGGCAGCAGCTCCGGCCGCCGCCCGGGTCCGTCCCCGGCCTCTCCCTCGGCCTCGCTCGCGCATGCGTCCGCCTGGGCCTCGGCGACCGCCGTCAGCCGGTCGCCGATCCGGTGCGCGTACGCCGCGAGGAACGACTGCCGGAACGTTTTCGTACGCTTCCTGCCACCGGCCCTCCCCCGAGCTCTCGGCTCCGCTCGACCAGGGGGAACCCTCACCGCCGCCTCCGCCTTCGTCATCGCGGTCGTGGCCTGCACGAGGAGGGAGGTGTGCAGGAGTTCGACCGCCGTCAGGTCGGATTCGAAACCGACGACCGTGGAGAAGCCGAGGGCTTCGTTCCACACGGCCTGGCAGCGGTTCGCGCGCGCGACCGCGTCCAGGAGCACCGCCTTGGCGGTCTCGTACGGCGGGTCGACTCCGATGCGGCAGGCGCCCGGCGTGTGCGCGCCGTGCCCGCGGGCGGCCAGCAGCGCCTCGTCGATGCTGTGCCGCGCCATCAGTTCCTGCGCCTTCGCGCTGAGCGCCTCCGCCTCCTCGGGGAAGCCGGTGGCCTCGGCCTTGGCGAGCAGGGCGCGGATGCGGGACAGCATGCGGGTGTCCCCGTCCGGCCGCTGCGCGGGCTTGCGGGGCGGCGCCTCGTCGAGCGGTTCGAGGGTGGGCAGGCGCAGCAGCAGGCGGTACAGCTCCAGTACGGCGGTGGCGTGCGAGAAGCGGTCGGTGCGCGGCGGCGCGGGCGTGCCGGGCGCCGCCAGCTCCGCGAGCTGGGCGGCCCAGCGGGGACCGTGCCCGCGCCCCTCGCCCTGGGAGTGTTCCTGTTCCTCGAGGATCAGCCGGGAGACGAGGCGTACATGGGGTTCGCCCAGCTCGCGCCGCACGATGCGGACGACATCCGCAGGCTGCCAGCCGCGCCGCCAGGCCGTGGTGACGAACTCCCGGCCGCGGCGGTCGACCTCCGCGTCGGCGGACGGGTCGGCCGCGAGCAGCGAGGCGCCCGTGTCCAGGGCGGCGTCGGTGTCGGCGTACAGCGCGGCCCGGAAAGCGCTGTCCGCGGTGCTGGTCGTACTCACACGTCGATCGTGCCACGGCCTCGTAAGGGTGCCGAGCGGTCAAGTGTCAACCCAGGGTTGACGCCCCGGTGCTGTCAACCTACGGTTGACGCATGACGACGAACCCCTTGGTCACGGCGTCCATTCGCCTCGACGACCTCATCGAAGCCATCAAGAAGGTGCACGAACAGCCCCTCGACCAGCTCCAGGACGCGGTGATCGCGGCGGATCACCTCGGCGACGTGGCGGATCACCTGATCGGCCACTTCGTGGACCAGGCCCGGCGTTCGGGCGCGTCCTGGACGGAGATCGGCCGGAGCATGGGGGTCACCCGGCAGGCGGCGCAGAAGCGTTTCGTGCCGAAGGCCGAGTCCGACCTCGATCCCAGCCAGGGTTTCAGCCGCTACACCCCGCGGGCCCGCAACGTGGTCGTGGCCGCGCACAACGAGGCCAAGGCCGCGGGCAGTACCGAGAGCCTCCCCGCCCACCTCGTGCTGGGCCTGCTCAGCGAGCCCGAGGCCCTCGCGGCCAAGGCGATCGCCGCGCAGGGGATCGCCCCGGACGCGGTACGCGCCGCCGCGACGGCCGCACTGCCCCCGGCGGCCGCCGAGGTGCCGGAGCTCATCCCCTACAGCGCGGACGCCAAGAAGGCGCTCGAACTCACCTTCCGCGAGGCCCTCCGGCTCGGCCACAACTACATCGGCACCGAGCACCTCCTGCTCGCCCTGCTGGAACTCGAGAACGGCGACGGGGTGCTCAGCGGGCTCGGTGTGCGCAAGGACGCGGCGGAGGAGAACATCGCCGGGGCGTTGCGGACGATCACCGAGAACGAGGACGTGGGGGAGACGGAGGGCTCGGAGGACCGGGAGAGCTCTGGAAGCTCGGAGGACCGGGAGAGCTCTGGAAGCTCGGAAGGATCGGGGATTTCGGGGGGCTCAGGGGGTGCGAGGGGCTCGGAAGGCGCCTGAGACGCGCGCAGGACGAGGAGCCGGCGGTCGCGGCGCCCGGCCGCACCGTCGGCCCCTCCGGCGCGGCGCCCGGCCGCACTGTCAGACCCCCCTGTCAGACTCGCGTCCATGGCCGACCGCTGGGCTCTCGTGGAGGCCGAGGACGGGCGCGTGGACGTGGCCCCCCTCGGCCCCGACGGGCTGCTCGCGGGACCCGTACGGCACGAGCCGGACCTCGTCACCGCCGTGCGGACCCGGCCGCAGGTCACCCGCTGGGTGTGGCGGACGACGGCCGGGACCTACCCTCGCCTGCTCGCCGCCGGGGTGCGCGTGGAGCGGTGCTACGACGTCGAGGTCGCCGAGAACCTGCTGCTCGGCCACGAGGGACGCCACGGCGAGCCCCGCTCGGCCGCCGCCGCGCTCGCCCGTCTGCGGGGCACCCCGGTCCCCCCGGATCCGCCCCAGCGCGCCGCCGATCCGGGCGCCCAGCCCTCCCTCTTCGAGCCCCGCCCCCTGCACGTGCCCCTCACGGACCTCGTCGAGGTGTACGCGGCCCAGCAGCGGCGCCACGAGGCCACCGACCGTCCCGACCGCATGCGCCTGCTCACCGCCGCCGAGTCGGCCGGCACCCTGGTCGCCACCGAGATGAACCACACCGGACTGCCCTGGAGCCCCGACGTGCACCGCCAGGTCCTGCACGAACTCCTCGGCGAGCGGTACGCGGGCGGCGGCGAGCCCCGGCGGCTGGCCGAGCTCGCCGAGGAGGTGTCCCGGGCGTTCGGCAGACGCGTACGGCCCGAGCTGCCCGCGGACGTGGTCAAGGCCTTCGCGCAGACCGGGACCAAGGTGCGGTCCACGCGCCGCTGGGAGATCGAGTCCGTCGACCACCCCGCCGTGCGCCCCCTGCTGGAGTACAAGCGGCTGTACCGCATCTGGGTCGCGCACGGCTGGTCGTGGCTGCAGGACTGGGTGCGGGACGGCCGGTTCCGGCCCGAGTTCCTCGCGGGCGGCACGGTCACCGGACGCTGGGTCACCAACGGCGGGGGCGCGCTCCAGATCCCCAAGGTGGTCCGCCGTGCCTGCGTCGCCGACCCCGGCTGGCGGCTGGTCGTGGCCGACGCCGACCAGATGGAGCCGCGCGTGCTGGCGGCGATCTCGCGCGACCCCGGGCTGATGGAGGTCGCGGGCCGTACGACCGACCTGTACCAGGAGGTCTCCGACCGGGCGTTCGCCGGTGACCGCGAGCAGGCGAAGCTGGCCGTGCTCGGCGCGGTCTACGGGCAGACGTCGGGGGACGGCCTGAAGAACCTCGCCGCGCTCCGCCGCCGCTTCCCCCGGGCCGTCGCGTACGTCGACGACGCGGCCCGCGCGGGCGAGGAGGGCCGGCTCGTACGGACCTGGCTGGGCCGTACGAGCCCACCGGCGGCCGGAGCCGGGGCCGTGGCGGAGGAAGCGGGCATTCCGCAGGACGATCCGGGCGAGGGGTTCGCCCAGGTGTCCGCCACCGAGTCCGGCGCCGAGTCCGGCGCTGACGAGTGGACGCCCGGATACGCCTCGCCCGACTCCCGCGCGCGGGGCCGCTTCGCCCGCAACTTCGTCGTCCAGGGCAGCGCCGCCGACTGGGCCCTGCTCCTCCTCGCCGCCCTCCGCCGCGAGCTGGCCGGCATGGCGGCCGAGCTGGTCTTCTTCCAGCACGACGAGGTGATCGTGCACTGCCCCGAGGAGGAGGCCGAGTCGGTGGTCGGGGCGATCGAGAAGGCGGCCGGCCTGGCGGGACGGCTGACGTTCGGCCCGACGCCGGTGCGCTTCCCGTTCACCACGGCGGTGGTGGAGTGCTACGCGGACGCCAAGTGAAGGCGCGGGAGACCGCGGGAGGCTGCGGGAGGTGCCAGGACCGCGCGCCGGTTCAGCGGTCCGCCAGCAGCTCCCTCAGCTTGCCCACCACCGGCGAGTCCGTCCCGTCGAGCACCCGCAGCGCCGCCTCCCACTCCGCGTACGCCGCACCGGCGCGCCCCTCCCCCGCCAGCAGCAGCCCCCGCTGGTGCCGGGCGAGGCCCGCCATGTACTGGTCGGCCCGCCGTTCGGCGAGCTCCAGCAGCCGCGCGCACTCGCCGGACGCGCGCTCGGTGCGGTCCAGCGCGCGCAGGGCGCGGACGAGCCCGAGCCGGGTCTGGGACTCCCCGCCCCAGTCCTCGTCGTCCCCGAGGATCTCCAGGGCCTGCTCGAAGCTCCGCACGGCGCGGTCCGGCTCGCCGAGCCGGAGGTGGACGTACCCGATGTTGCAGTGCGCGGTGTGCCGCAGGAGGACGCTGCCCGCGACCTCGCCCAGCGCCAGGCTGCGCCGGTGGTGCTCGACGGCGGCCCGCGCGTCGGTGTGCTTGAGCAGATTGCCGAGGTGGCTGAAGGTCACGGCCTGGCCGTACGGATCGCCCAGCTGCCGGGACAGCTCCAGGCTCTGCCGCAGCGTCTCCTCGCTCTCCTCGTACCGGCCGAGGCTCTCCAGCAGCAGACCGCGGTTGTTGAGGCAGCGCCGGATGCACGAGACGGCGCCGAGCCCGCGCCACAGCGCCAGCCCCTCGTCGTTGAGGGCGAGGGCCTCCGTGAGCCGGCCGGACAGGAAGTGCAGTCCCGCCCGGTCGGTCAGGGCGAACGCTTCCGCCGCGTCGTCCCCCACCGACCGGGCCACGTCCAGGGCGGCCCGCCCCAGCACCTCCAGCTCGGCGAGACGGCCGCTGCGCTGCAGGTACGGGAAGAGGTGGCGGACCAGCGCGGGCACCAGCGCCCGGGGCGCGACGCCGACGGGGTCCGTGTGGTGCCCGGGACCGGCGGTACGCGCAGAATCGGTGGGGTTCACGGGTTCGGGCTCGCGCTCGGGCTCGGGCTCGGGCTGGGCGGGGGTCACGGCCGTCCGCGCGCACCGCTCCACCAGGGCGACGACGGTGGGCAGTTCCTCGTCGCCCCAGGCGAAGGCCGCCTCGGCCGAGGGGAAGGGGCGGGAGTCGGCCGGGGGCACCTCTCCGGCCGTCCGCCGCAGCCGTTCGTCGCGCTCGTACCCGGGCGGCAGCAGCGCGACCAGACTCTGGCGCGCCCGGTCGCCGTACCAGCGCAGGGCGTCCGCGACGACGTGGTCGCTCCCGCCGCCGTCGGCGGAGAGCTCTCGCGCGAAGTCCCGTACCAGATCGTGCGGGACGTACCGGCCGTACGTCGTCTCCTCCAGCAGCGCCACGTCGACGAGCCGGTCGAGGGCCGCCTCCGCGCGTCGCTCGTCGGTGCCGAGGAGACGCGCGATCAAGGGCGCGCCGTACTCCGGGACGTCGAGCGCGCCGATGCGGTGCAGGGCGAGGGCGGCGTCCCGGTCCGCCTCACGGCCGGAGGCGCGCAGGGCGTCGTGGGCCACGGCGAGGGACCGGCGCACGCTCAGGTCGTCGTACTCCAGGTGGTGCAGGCGCCCCGCCGTAGCCGCCAGTTGTCCGGCGAGCGCGTCCGGGGTCAGCGCACGGCGCGCGGCGAGACGGGCCGCGACGACCCGCAGCGCGAGCGGGAGACGGCCGGCGAGCTCGACCAGCGGGTGGGCGCCGTCGAGTCCGTCGCGGCCGGAGACCGCCCGCAGTAACGCCGCGCTGTCCTCGTCCGACAGCGGCGCGAGCGGGAAGCGCCGGGCACCGTCCAGCGCGGTGAGCGGGGAACGGCTCGTTACGATCACCGCGCATCCGGCGCCCCCGGGCAGCAACGGCCGTACCTGCGCGGCGTGCGCGGCGTCGTCGAGCACCATCAGCGTGCGGGTCGGAGCCAGCGTGGAGCGGAGCAACGCGGCCGCCGCGTCCTGCTGTTCGGGGATCAGACGCGGCTCGGTACCGAGGTCGCGCAGCAGGGTGGTGAGCGCCTGGCCCGGCTTCACGGGCGTCATGCCGGGCGTCGCGCCGTGCAGGTTGACGTACAGCTGGCCGTCGGGGAAGTGCTCCGCCAGCTCATGGGCCACGTGCAGGGCAAGGGCGCTCTTGCCGACGCCGGCCATGCCGCTGACGACGGCGACCGCCGGGGAGCGGTCGGCCGACACCGTCCCGACACCCAGGGCGCGGCGCAGGGCGGCGAGCGTGTCGCCCCGGCCGGTGAAGTGCGCGGGGGCGGCCGGGAGCTGGGCGGGGCGCGGACGGCCGCCAGGCGCGCCGGCCCGTGTGGGACTGTCGGAGCTGGTGGAACCAGTGGAAGTGGTGGAACAGGTGGAACCGGTGGAAGTGGTGGAACTGGTGGAGTAGTTGCTGCTGCTGGAGCTGTTGAGGTCGCTGGGTCCAAAGCCGCTGTCGGAGCCGGTGGTGCGGTTCTCGGCGGTACGGGAACCGCCGACGCCCCCGGGAGCCCCATCAGTTCGCTCCCCGGCTCGCTTCCCCATTCGCTCCCTGGTGCGCCTTCCCTCGCGCTCCTCCCGGAGGATCTTCAGATGGGCGTCGCGTACCGCGGGCCCCGGTTCCACGCCCAGTTCGTCGAGGAGGCGTGCGCGCAGGTCGCGGTGCACGGCCAGCGCCTCGGCCTGACGCCCGGTGCGGTGCAGCACCAGCATGTGCAGCCGGTGGAACGCCTCCCGCAGCGGGTGCTCGGCCACCAGGGCGGCCAACTCCGGCGCGAGGGCCGCCAGTCGCTCCCGCCCGGCGTCCTCGGCCAGTCCCAGTTCCGCCTCGTACCGCCACTCCAAAACCAGCAGCCGCGCCTCCTCCAGCCGTTGGACGAAGGCCTGCCCACCGAAACTCTCCGGCAGCGCGCCGAGCGGAGTCCCGCGCCACAGCGCCAGCGCTCCCGCGCCCTCGCGCACGGTGCCCGCCCAGTCCCGGCCCGCGTGCGCGGAGCGCGCGGCCGCCACCCGGCTTTGGAAGACCCCTACGTCCAGCTCGCCCTCGTCGACGCGCAGCAGGTACCCGGGCGGCACGGCCCGCAACCGTTCCGGGTCGTCCAGCAGTCGCCGCAGCCTGGTCACGTGGTTCTGCAGCGAGGCCTGCGCGGACGGCGGGGGCGCACCGCCCCACAGCGCGTCCTTGAGCGACTCGACCGGGACCGCGCGGCCGGGTTCCAGCAGCAGCGCGACCAGCAGGGCACGCATCTTCCCGCTGCCGATCGGCCGTACGCCGCCGTCGGCGTCGTAGAGCACCGGCGGACCCAGCAGTCCGAACCGCAGCCCGTACCGCATAGCACCGCCCGTAGTTCCTCCGCCCGGCCTCCGGGCCGTGCCCCATGACGGCTGCCCGCCGCCCATTGGCCACATGTTAGCGATCCGTTGGCGCCGTCTGATGGGATCACCTCATCGGATCCGGCCCGACGGCGCGCGCGTGACGCGTTGCTCGGGGGAGTGTCGCCGCCGCGGCCGGGTCCGGGAGTCCACGAGCCCCGGTCGGCAGAGGTGACCGACCGGTGTCTTGTGCGCCGACGGGGTGGGGACCTCATGCGTCGGCGAAAGGGGGGAGGACCTCGCGCGGGGGCGCGAGGCCCTCGACGGCTGCGCCGAGGCCGTCCGGCCGGCCCCCGCGCCGCACCAGGTCGAGTCCCGCGCCGCGCACCGCACGTCCTGCCTTTTCCTCAGCCAGCACCGCGATGACCCGTGACCCGCAGGGTAAGCGGTCTCCCCAGTGACGCGAGCGACGTGAGCACCGGGGGGCGATCGGGATGACGGACACACCGCAGGCGCAGGACGAGCACCCGTACATGCAGCGCTATTGGCTACGCATGACCGCCCAGCTCCTCGGGATGGCGGCGCTGTGCGGCTTCGTCGTCGGTGTCCTGAACGGCGGTGCGGACGGCTGGCTCTACGGGATCCTGGGAGCCGCGTCCATGGTGTTGATCGGGGCGGTCGTCCTCGCCACGGTCCTGCTGCACAGCCGCCGTCGTGCGCGCCACTTCGGGATCGGCCTCAGCCGTTTCCTCTGGCTCGAACGGGAGGTACGCCGCGTAAGAGCGCCTGCCGATCCCGCCTTACGGCCGGCGCTGCTCGATCTCGCGGCGCGGCACCGGGAAGGGCTGGACCGGCAACGAGGGAAGCCGTACCGCTGGCTGCGCATCTTCCTGATCGGCCTGTGGTTGGTGAACACGGTCTTCAACACGTTGGACGGCCGATACTGGCTCACCGTCCTGATGCTGGCCTGTGCCCTGCTCCTCCTGCTGACCCCCGTCTCGCTCCGCCGCCAGGAACGCCGGCTCGACGCCGTGGAGCAGTCACTCGGGCACCCGGCGCAGTCGCCGCCATCATGACGCCCGGCCGCGCGGACTCTCTGCCACACGGACACTCTGCCGCGCGGACACTGTGCCTTAGGCCCGCCGGGCAGCTTCCCGCCGGGCCGTGCCGCCTTCCGCACGGCCCGCGCTCAGCCGCAGTGTCACGGCCGCCACGGCTCCCGCCACCAGACCGAAGGTCAGGGCGGCGGGGACGCCGCCACCGAGGTCACCGGACAGGTACGTCAGCCCCCATCGCAGGTTCCCTCCGTCCGTCGCCATCCGCAGCAGCTGGCTCACCAGTAGCCCGAGGACGGTCGCGCAGACCGCGCAGACCGCCATCGCCGGGACGGTCGGCCGGGTGAGCAGGCCGGGCAGCCACCGCAGCGACCACCAGACCACGACGAGCGGAATCGCGTCCACGGCACGCGCCAGGAGCCAGTCACCGAGTGGCACGCCCGCCGGGCCCGCCCAGCCACCGAGCAACAGCCACTGGCGCAGCAGGTCGCCGGGCTCGGCGAAGAACCCGCTGCCCACGAAAGCCGTCTGCAGAGCGGCGGCGACCGACTGGTACGACAGGACCACCAGGGACAGCGCGACCACCGCGGTTCCGGCGGAGGCGGCCAGGCGGGCGCCCCGCACCGGTACGTCCCGCCGCGGCAGCGGGCCCGCACCCTTGGCGGTGATCCGCGCCACCAGCACGGTCCCCACCGCCGCCACCAGCGCGGCCACCACCAGGACCTGCCGGCCCGACGAGACCGCGCCCGCCAGCTGGGGCAGGAAGCGGTAGCTGCCGCGCCCCTGGGAGGCGATCATCCAGGGTGCGGAGACGGTCGCCGCCAGGGTGCCGGCCACCAGGCCCCAGGCCCACACCGCGAGCGTCGTGGCCGGCATGCGGCCCCGCACCGGCGGCAGCCTGCGGACCAGGAGCAGCGCCCCGGGCACGAAGAAGGCGAAGACCGCGACGAACCGTATCTGCATGGCCGTGCGGTACAGCTCCGGGTACCCGTCACCACCGCTCCCGGCCGCGCCCGCGTTCTCGGCGGCGAACCGCATCGAGGCGGGCGGGTCGTACGACCAGGGGAGGAGCCAGTACTGGAGATCGGCGACGATCCGGCCGCCGAGCGTGTCGACGGCTCCCGGCAGAGTGAGCGCCTGCGCACTCGCCCCCGCCCACCACAGAAGCAGCGTGACCAGCAGCCCGCCGGTCACGGCCGGCAGCACCGCGCGTCGATAGGTCATGTGAAGTCCCCCGCCCCCTACGGCGTTCCCCCTGAACGCCGACCCAGCGGAGGCTACGGGCCAGTGATCACATCCGCATCACGACCGCACGCCGGCTCGGCCCCGCGTCCGGCCCACCGTCCGGACAGCGGAAAGGCCAGGTCACCGAAGATGTGACCTGGCCTCCATCGGAGCCGCCTTCGGGATTCGAACCCGAGACCTACGCATTACGAGACCGAAAGCGTTCATGTCGGGTGGTGCCGCACAGTGTCGTCTGGTGACGTCTTAGCTGATCAGGCGATGCGCGTCAGTCTGCCGCGTGCGGCCTCGTACTGGCCCCTCCAAAGGCGTCTGTCCACCGGCTGTCCACCGGAGATCGCCCCATGCGCCTGTCAGTGACCAACTGCTTGCGCTGATGCAGCGGCCGGTACCGATTGCGGTGTGTCGTCCGACGTGATTGTCAGGGCCCCACAGTCGCCACTCTGGCTCCTGCCGGTGGCCGGTCATGCGGCCGACATGGGCAGCAGCGAGTCACTCCACCTCTGTGCCAAGTTCGCTGTCCGCTTCGTCGGCGTGCCTCGAATCCCGGTGCGGTAAGAGCAACTCGCGTCTCTGGGCCCAGGCACGGCGGCCTGCGAGCCCGGGCTAGAGGTCCTTGATCTGCGTATCGGCGATCGCGAGAGCGATTTCGGGACCGTAGGCGGAGGAAGGTGACTGAAACCCCGGTGTGAAGGAACCGGCCAGCACGCGGCGGGCGATTTCCACGGACGACAGCTGGGTGAACCGGTAGCCGGTGGGCGTGTCGATGAGGGAGCGGGCCACGCTGCCGTCCCGGCCGGTGACCTCGGCGACGACCTTGCTACGGCCCACTTCCCGTTCCTCGGCGGTGGGGCCGTCGGGCAGTGCGGAGAGGTCGAGGTCGATGGGCAGCGGCTGTCCGGCCTGCACGTAGACCTCGATCGAGGGGATGCCGGTGGCGAAGTGGCTGGTGACCAGGTCGCCCATGGACGCGGACACGGCCTCCTCGGGGCCGCTGTCACCGAAGTCGAAGGAGGCGACCTTCGGTTCCTTCAGGGCGACGATGTCGCCGTCGGCGCGGACGAGCACGCCCAGGTCACCGATGCCTTCGGTGGCGCTGATGATGGAGCCCCGGGAGAAGAGGTTCAGGCCCGCCGCTTCCTCTGGGGTGGCGCTGAGAAGTTTGAGGGCGAGGCGGAGACTGACAGGGTCGGTGACGCGTGCGGCGGTGTGGGTGGCCACGCTGTCGCTGGGTACGACGTCCCACCCGGCACCGGACATGATCATCACGCCGGCCGCCTGAGCCTGGGCGTGCCGGGAGCGTGCGGCGGCGAAGATGTCGTACTCGGCGGTGGTGTCGAGGTAGTGCACCCGTGCGTTGATACTGGCGTCCATCAGCGGGCGCGCGGTGTGGCGGAAGGGGCCGGCGACGTTCAGGACCACGGTGATGTCGTCGAGCGCGGCCCGCAGGATCTCCGGGTCGTCGAGTGCGAACGCTCGGCTTTCGACGCCGAGTTCTTCGCCCAGCGCGGTGATGCGCTCGCGGTTGCGTCCTGCCACGACGACGTCAAGTCCCGACTGCTGTGCGTGTTGCGCGACGAGCTTGCCGGTGTAGCCGGTGGCTCCGTAGACGAGCAGGCGGGGAGTGGCTGCCATGGGGGTGCTCCTGTGAGATGTACGGCTGAAGGGGAGGGTCCGTCCGAGGGGTTCGACTCTCGGCGGTGTGTGCCTCTCATTCAGGCTAGAAGCAGATCCGGACAGCTACGGTCCTTGTCTTTTGCCGCCGTTTCGGGGAGGGGGCGGATGATGCATCGAGCCGACCCGAAAGCTGATCGCGGCGGGCAGGCGCCGTGCACGAGGCGCTGAGACCAGAAGGCAGTCCTCAGCGGCAGGAGCGGTGAAGCCCCTCACGGGGGCGCTGGTTCGGCAGGTGATCGGCAACCTCAAGGCGAGCCGGCGCCACTCCGGCGTTGGTATGCCGATGGGGCATCACGCGGTGGCGACGTCCCGCCCGGCCGGCGTCCGGAGAGACTCGATCGCCGCGGCACTGGCGCTGCCGGGCTCGGGAACGCCGACCAGGAGCTGCTGTCCGGGAGCGTCATGGACGTCAAAGGTCTGATAGGTCAGTTCGATGCGGCCGATCTCGGGGAGCACGAACACCTTGAACGCTCGGGCCATGTTCTCCACCTCGTTCTCCTGCCACAGCGTGCGGAACTCTCCCGATGTCCGGGACAGCTCGGATACGAGGTCGGTGATGTCCGGGTCGTCGGGGAACCTGCCCGCGTGCAGCCGCAGCGCATGCACCGTGGCGCGCGCCACCGTGGGCCACTCGACGAAGACCTCGCGCGCGCGGGTGTGCTGGAACAGCACGCGGACCATGTTCGGCGTGCCCTCGAAGGGGGCGAGGAGAGCTGCGGCCACGGCGTTCTTCGCCAGGACGTCGAAGGCGGGGCTCAGCACGTAGGCGGCGGCCGCGGGGAAGGCATCCAGGAGGTGGAGCAGCGAGGGGTGAACCAGGTCGCGGTCCGCGGCCGAGGTGAGGGCCGGATGCAGACCCGCAAGCCGGAAGAGATGGGTGCGCGCATCCGGCGTCAGCCGCATGGCCCGCCCGACCGCCTCGATGACCTGCGGCGAAGGGTTCCGCTCACGGCCCTGCTCCAGACGTGCGTAGTAGTCGGCGCTCACTCCGGCCAGGACGGCCACCTCTTCCCGGCGCAGACCCTTCACCCGGCGGGCACCACCGCCGGGCGGCAGGCCCACGTCGGCGGGCTCGGTACGGGCGCGGTTCGACCGGAGGAAGTCGCCGAGTTCGTTCTGTGCTTGCTGCATTTTCCGACCTACTGGCTGGTGGGGAAAGGACGTGACGAGGGGGTGGCGGTGCTGCCGGTGCTACTGGGCTCTGTGCCTCTCTGTCAGGACGGTACGCCCCATCCGTATCAGGTGGTCGCGTACGGAGCCGGGAACGTCCAGGTTGCCCCCGGCCATCGCTCCGTCCCGCAGCAGTACCTGCACGGCGGTGGTGTGCTCGCTGTCCGGACAGCCCGCGACGGCGGCGAGGTTGTGGACCGTCTGACGAAACCAGGACCGGTCTGCCTGGACGGCCTGCCGGACGGGGTGATCGGGGACGGGGTACTCGGCGGCGGCGTTGATGAACGGGCAGCCTCTGAAGCCGGGGCCGCAGATCTCTTCGCCGATCCCGGCTGTCAGCTTCATGAGCAGGGCTTCGGGGTCCGCGGTCGTCCGGAAGGACTCCGTCATCGCCGTCCTGATCTGCTGGTCGCGCTGCTCGACATGGGCGAGCACGAGGTCTTCCTTGCTGGGGAGGTGCCGGTAGAAGGTGGCCCGGGCGACCTGGGCCTCGGCGATGATGCGGTCGACGCCGACATGGTGGATGCCGTCGGCGTAAACAACTGACCGGGATCACGGGCCATGCCCCCGCCCCGCTGTCACGGGCCCACTGTTCCTGCGCGGCGGGGCGCCCCGCTCTGGAGGACCGTCGAGCGCGCGAGGCCGTGGGCTGCGAGGCCCTGCCACCGCCCACGGCCTGCGATGCGCTGATCAAGCCTCGGCCGGACCGCTACCTGGGTGCCGCACACCCAGGTTCACACGACCTTCCTGGCCCCGCGCAGCAGAGGAAGACTCAGGCGCGGGCTGGCCGCGGCCAGGGATCACCGGGCGACGTGGGTCCTCGCCTGCGGGCGGCTTACGACGATACGGGTCACGCCCCGGAACAGTGGCTGCTGATCGGCACCGCCCCAGTCAGCCCCACTCCTTCCACGTCGCGCGGGCAGCACAGGAAGAGATCAGCATGAACGCGCAAGCGCACATCGGCGTCACCGGACTCGCGGTGATGGGCCGCAATCTGGCCCGCGACTTCGCGCGCCACGGCTACACCGTCGCCGTCCACAATCGGACCGCGGCCCGGACCCGGTCCCTCGTCGAGGAGTTCGGCCACGGGGGCACCTTCGTGCCGGCCGAAACAGCGCAGGGCTTCGCGGACGCGCTGCAGCGCCCACGCCGGCTCGTGATCATGGTGCAGGCGGGGCCGCCACGGACGTCGTCATCGACGAGTTCGCCCCGCTCCTGGAGAGCGGCGACATGATCCTTGATGGCGGGAACGCCCTCTGTGCCTCCCGAACGACCCAGCGGCGCAAGGGAGTGGTTCGCACACAGATCCAGGCTCCCGTCAGCACGTTGGGTGGCCACGTCCGACCGCGCTCGTCCGCAGAGACGAGCCTGACTCCCCGGCCCCGGAGCGAGCCACTGCCGCTTGCCCCCACACCCGGCAGACCACCATCGCCGGTGCCGAACGACACCGCGCTACGAGAACGGAACTCATCATGGCCGAGACACTGGAAATCACCACCCTGCGTCCCGCCGCGGGTCACACCGCCCAGGACTTCGTCGAGGCGAACGCCGACATCAACGCCTACCTCCACCGCCGGCCCGGATTCCTGTGGCGACGCATCGTCGAGACCAACGACGGACGCATCATCGACATCGTCGCCTACGACAGCCTGCCCCACGCGCGCGCCGGAGCGGCCGGCATCACCGGAGAGATGGCTGACTCCCCGGTCCACGCCACGATCGACCACGACAGCGTGGACTGGCAGATCACCAACATCCTGCAGCACGTCGCCTAGGAACCCCACCCATGCCCTTCGCCGACCAGCTCATCAGCCGCCACACCGCCCGGAGCCTCACCCGCGCGATCCGCGCCGCCGCCCCGGACGCCCACCTCGCGGCGCTGCGCGCGGCACCCCGGCAGATCGACGCACTGTCCCTGCGTGAGCGCGCCGACCTGCTGCGCGACGCGCTGCTCGCCGACCTTCCGGGCAGCTACGCAACACTGGCACGCACCGTGCGCATCGCCCGGAAGGACGCACAGTTCACCGGCTGGCTGATCTGGCCGGTCACCAGCGCTCTCGCCGCCCGCGCCGTCCAGGAAGACGAGCCGGCGGCCTTCGACGACGCGATGGACCTGCTCGCGAGCCTCACCGGGCGCCTGTCCTCGGAGTTCGCCATCCGGACCTTGCTCCGGCACGATCTGGACCGGGCCCTCGACATCATCGTCAGCGGCTGGACCGGCTCGCCCGACGCCGATGTGCGCAGGCTCGCCTCAGAGGGAACCCGCCCCTACCTGCCCTGGTCGATGCGGGTCCCGGACATCCTGGCCCGTCCCGGAGCGACCGTGCCCGTCCTGGACGCCCTCTACCGGGACGACAGCGAGTACGTGCGTCGCTCGGTCGCCAACCATCTCAACGACCTCAGCCGCGACCACCCCGAGGTCGTCCTCGACGCAGCCCGCCGGTGGCTGAACCACCCGGCGGCCACCACCGAACGCCTGGTGCGCCGCGGGCTGCGCACCCTCGTCAAGCGGGGGCACCCCGGTGCGCTGGAACTGCTCGGCTTCGCTCCCGCAGCCCTGGAGGTCGATGGACCTCATCTGGAGAAGGAGACCGTCCCGTTCGGCGGAACGGTCCGCTTCACGGCGTCGATCCGCAACATCGGTGAAGCCGCGGCGCGGCTCACGGTCGACTACGTGGTGCACCACCGCAAGGCCAACGGGCAACAGCGCGGCAAGACCTTCAAACTCACCACCCGCACCCTGGCTCCGGACGAACAGATCCAGGTGGCACGCGAGCACTCCTTCCGGCCGATCACCACACGCCGCTACTACCCAGGTCAGCATGCGGTCTCCCTCCAGATCAACGGGATCGAATCGCCCCGCGCCTCATTCGAACTGACACCCCCGGTCATGCCATGACCTCCAGCGCGGGAGACACACCGAGCTCATCGCAACCCCGGCCAGGACACGCGTCGCAACGGGGCCATACCAATGACGTCGCGCCGAGGCGCTCGATGACCACCCCGAGCGTTGCCGTGCGCAGACTGTCACCCATATGCCGACACATCCGACGGCCCCATGGGCAAACCAGGACCGATACCGACCGCATCTGCTTCTAGCGTCGGTGATGACACAGGAATCCATCCGAGAGGAAACCCAGATGAGCGAGACACCGGCACGCGACAACAAGGCTGGACTTGGAGAGGCCGACGACAGGGCCCTGGAAGTCCGGGCCCAGTACGAGAAGATCGAACAGCGTGTTCTCGGCAGGACCTGGACCCTGCCGGAACTCGCGGTCGGCTTCACCAATGACGCCGCCTACGTCGGGCGTCTGGTTCTGGCCGCCGAGCGCACCTGGGGCATCGACGGAGATGTAGACGCTGAGCTGCAACACAAGCTGGCTGAATGCTTGTGGTGGGTCTTCGTCCTCGCCGACCGCCTCGACGTCGACATGCCCGAGGCCTACGCAGCCACCATGGACCGCATCAACGCCGGTCTGGAGCGGACCCTGCGCGGCATGAGCGCTTGAGAGCAGATGCGTGCGATCCGGTCTGAATCGCAAACAGCCGTATCAAGGCAATATCTCTCAGGAAAAGTTGCGCGAGAGCACCCGCGAACTCGCTAGTGAGCAGCGGCGGACAGTTCGGGACCTGATCGAGGAAAGCCGCCGCCTTCGCGCGACGAGCCGGCGGCTCACGCTTCAGCACGTCAGGCTCCTCGCGCACGGCGGAAGTCTCCTGCAGCCGAACACGCTGCACCCTTCACGGAGCGTCGCAGGTCAGCGGTTCTGACACGCGCACGCCTATCTGCGCGCGCTGCCCACATGGATGCCTCGCCAGCCGGCGCGTCGATCACACAGGCTGATCGCTCCGTCTCGCGTCCTCCCACCACAGATCGGCGAGCAGTCCAGTCGCTGATGCGGGCCGTCGACAGCGACTGACGACTGTCACGCCCGGGGGAACGCGAGCACCACACGCGATACCAACCGGCCTCAACTGGGTTCTCCCAAAGGCGCGACTGCGTTCCTGGGCGTCGCACACCCCCTTTCGCACAGCCTTCTACGCAGGTGCATGAGCGGCGAACGTTGTCTGCGAAGGAAGAACAACCCGCCTCTCCGGGTCAGACAAGCCGCCGTGAACACCGGCTTCCGGGGGCAGCTCCCGCAAGCGCCAATGCCAGCCATCGGCATTGGTCTGGGTGTTCAGGCTTCTGTCCGCAGACCGCTCGCAAGGAACCAAAATGACCACGACCTTCATCACCGGCGCCAACAAGGGCATCGGCTATGAAACTGCACGCCAGCTCGTCGAGTTGGGCCACCACGTTCTGCTCGGGGCTCGCGATCCGGAGCGGGGCGAGACGGCCGCTGCCGAACTCGGCGCGCGCTTCGTCGAGATCGATGTGAGCAGCCAGGAGTCGGTTGAGGCCGCGGCTGCGGATGTTCTCGCCCAAGAGGGCAGCATTGACGTCCTCATCAACAATGCCGGCATTCCGGGCCCGCGTGTCACCAGCATGCTCGGGGTGACTGCCGAGCACGCCGAGCGAGTGATGCAGACCAACTTCCTTGGGACGCTCCGCACCACGCGTGCGTTCCTGCCGCTGCTGGAGAAGTCGCAGGCCCCGCGCATCGTGAATGTCTCCAGCAGCATGGGGTCGTTCACCCGTTCCGTGGACCCGAGCACGATCGAGCATGCGAACCCGCTGCCCTTCTATCAGCCGAGCAAGGCAGCCATCAACATGCTCACGCTCAAGTACGCCGAGGCGTACCCCCGTTTCCGCATCAACATCGCCGACCCCGGCCCGACCGACACCGACATCAATAACCACATGGGTACCCAGACCGTCGCCGAGGGTTCCGAGGCGATCGTGCACTTGGCCACCCTCACTTCCGAGGGGCCCACCGGGATCTTCCTCAGCCGAGAGGGTGTTGTGCCGTGGTAGACCCGGTGCCGACCGTCCCCGCAGAAGACCGGGCGGCCATCCAGGAACTGATCCTGGCCCGCGCCCGGGCCGTCGACGACGGCGACAGGAACGCATTCTCCACACTGCTGCAGGACGCGACTTTCGTCGCCGGCTCCCAGGAGGTGATCGGGGCCGACATCGCCCGGCTCATCGAGTCCGGTCCGCAACCCATACGGCACCTGGTGACCAATCATCGCTTCCGACACATCGCGGGCCAGGAGGTCGAGACCGAGAGCTACTTTGTCCTGCTGAGCGGAATCGGGTTGCCGGGGACCAGCACTCCGCAACCCAAGACCATCGCCGCCACCGGGCGTTACCTCGACCGGTTCGCCCTGCAGGACGGCCGCTGGTCGACGATCCGGCATGAGGTACTCGTTGACCCCTGATCCAGCTGCGGGGAATGGCCCGGGGGCTTTGTCCAGCCCCCGCCGTTCATCCGTGCTGGCCTGCGCGGGTAACCGTTCCGCGCAAGCCAGGACGCCCCGCGTCGGCTGCCGGCCACGATGGCCCGGCGCGCACCCGGAAGAGAGAGACGTTCGGAAACAGATGGAGATCACCGCCCTTCATCAGCGTCACCTGATCGGTGCCCGCCCGGTTGTCTCCGAGCGTGAAGAGCCCCACCAGACTGAACGTGCGGCATCCAGACTGATGGGGCTCTTCACGCAGGGGGTCACCCAGCGATGACGGCCATCGCTTCGGCCTCGACGAGGTATTCCGGCTGGGCAAGGGCTTCCACTCTGATCCAGCTGGACGCCGGCAGTTGGGTCGTGCCGAACACATCTCGCAGCACCGTAGCGACGACGTCCGCCTCGGTCCCGGACACGAAGCCGGGCATGTAGAGGCGGATGATCTGGATGTCGTCCGCAGTTCCTCCTGCTGCTTCGACCGCCGTGATGACGTTCTCCAGCACCTGGCGGAGCTGGGCCTCACGGCCCCGTGCCTGCATTGCGCCGTCCGCGTCCCACGGCACCTGGCCGGCGATGTTGACGATGGTGCCCGGAGGGGAGGTAGTGACCTGGGAGAAGCCCCAGGGAAGGCTGCGGGAAAGCTGAGAGGGCTGGACGGTGGTGCGTGGCACGGCAGTATCTCCGGTCATCAGCGCCCCGGGCGACCGGGCGCAGGGATGGTGGGCGCGAGGGGCTGCCATTGGCGTGACGATGCAGCTCCGGCGGCGAGCTACGACTGGACCAGCCGTGCGCCCCCACGGCGTGGATCGAAGGTGCTGTTGTTGCTCAGCCGCTGCTCGGCATCGGCACGCGGTCCATGACGGCCCGTCGGTACTCGCGGGACCAGTCATCGTGGGTCCTCACGTTCCGGTCGTGGCGCGTCATTGGCGTGGTACAGGGCGTTGAGGCGGGCGAGCAGGGCTTCGCGGACGGGGTCGGGGGACAGGACTTCCAGCGGGGCGCGCAGGCTGAGCAGGTAGCCGGCCAGCTGGTCGGGGTCGGATCCGCCGATGGTGATGATCGTTTGGTCCGGTCCGTCGGACTCGTGGGTGGCGACGATGGGCGCCACCAGCCGGCGGGCGTCGTCGAAGGACAGTGCAAGCCGCACCCGGGCGAAGAAGGGGTAGCCGGTGCGGGTGATGGTGTCGGAGACCAGCTGGGCTGCGTCCGGGGCGTCTCTCAGGTCGACCTTTTCTCCGGTCGACTCGACGTCGACCACCCGGTCGGCACGGAAGGTCCGCCAGGCCGAGCGTTCGACGTCGCGGGCCACGAAGTACCAGTGGACGCCGGTGTGGACCAGACGGTGCGGGTCGACGCACCGGACCGTGGTGGTGCCGTGCATGTCGCGGTAGGTGAGTGTGGCGCGTTCGGATGCCCGGCACACCGAGGCCAGCAGGAACAGCACATCCGCGGAGGCCCGGGGCGACTCGCAGCGCGGGGTGTGTTCCACGGTGGCGTCCAGACTCTCCAGGCGCCTGGCCATTCGGGCGGGCAGAATCTGACGCAATTTCAGCAGGGCTGACAGGGCTGCCGGATCGGCACCGAGTGCCGCGCCCTGCGCTGCTTCCCGCAGCGCCATGGCCACGGCGAACACTTCGTCGTCGTCCAGGTTCAGCGGCGGCATGCGGTTGCCGGCGCCGAAGCGGTAGCCGCCGCCCGGACCGGGGACCGACTCGACACCGTAGCCGAGTTCACGCAGCCGGTCGACGTCCCGGCGCACCGTGCGCTCCGTGACGTCCAGGTGCCGGGCCAGCTCCGCGTTCGACCAGGTGGGCCTGGACGAGAGCAGGGAGACCAGCCGCAGTAACCGCGCGGAGGTAGCGATCATCGTCTGTCCCGCCCTTGTTTCCGCTGTTCTGCTCCAGGCACCGGCATGCCGAGGAACGGGTAGTCGTTGTAGCCCTCTGCACCGGATGTGTAGAACAGCTCCTGGCGGGGCTCGTTCTCCGGGTGTCCGCCCTGCCAGCGTTCCACCAAGTCCGGGTTGGCGAGGGCAGCCCGGCCCACGGCCACGGCATCGGCGTGAGCGCCTTCGATCAGTTCCGTCGCCTCCTCGCGTGTGGTCATGGGCGCAATGCCTCTGTTGACCATTAGCCGGCCGCCGAAACGCCGGCGCAATTCCTGGACCATCGTGCCGCCCAGGTCCTCGTGGCGGATGGAAAGGTAGGCCAGGTTCAGCGGACGCAATTGGTCGAGCAGATGGCCGTAGGTGGCCAGGACGTCGTCCCGGTCGGTCTCCAGGACGTCCTGGAGGTTGCGCTGCGGCGAGATGCGCAGCCCGACCCGCCCGGCGCCGACGGCCTGCGCCACCGCCGTCACCGTCTCGACGACGAAGCGGGCCCGGTTCTCGGGCGGCCCGCCGTAGGTGTCGGTGCGCCGGTTGGAGGCGGACGAGAGGAACTGGTGCAGGAGATAGCCGTTGGCGGCGTGAATCTCCACTCCGTCCAGACCCGCCTCGATCGCGTGTCGGGAAGCGTCGACAAAATCGGTGAGGACCGAGTCGGCCTCTGCAGCGGTCAGGGCCCGCGGCACGGGAAAGGGCTGTTTGCCGCGTTCCGTGTGCCCGGCTCCGTCGATTGCGATCGCGCTGGGCGCCAGGACCGGGCGTCCGCCGTTGATATCGGGGTGGGTCACCCGACCGCTGTGCACAATCTGCATGACGATGCGGCCACCGCGCGCGTGCACCGCCGCGGCCACTCGTCGCCAGCCGGCCACCTGCTCATCTGTGACGATGCCCGGCTGACCGACGAAGGCCTGGGATTCATGGCTGCAGTAGGCCCCCTCGGTCACGATCAGTCCAACAGAGGCCCGCTGCCGGTAATGCTCGACCATCAGGTCACCGGGGACGCCGGAAGCGCCCGACCGCGTTCTGGTGAGTGGGGCCATCACGATGCGGTTGGCGAGCTCGATGTCTCCGAGTGCGACAGGCGCGAAAAGAGACCGGCCCAGCAAAGCGGACGCAGGCGTCACCGACACGGGTTCCCTCCGGGACGAGTAGACGAGTAGGTCTGTGCACGGCCGCCGAGCCGAGCACATGGGAGCACCGCCTTCACCAGAAGGCGCTGGCCACGCGGTGCGGTGGTGCGGCCGGATGAAGGAGTCCGCCCGCATCCGGCCGGCTGCGCCACCGCACCGCCGCGCTGTGTCGAGAGCGTTCAGCGGACGAACGCCTTGGAGCCCAGGCCATTGATGGTGGTGTCACCCTGCTGGAAGCCGATCATGGAGTCGATCATGTAATGGGGGTAGTTGAGGGTGGGTGCCGTCAGCGCGTCCAGCCCGGCGATCTGCTCCTCGGTGAGCGTGACGTCGAGCGAGGCAAGGTTGGCGACGAGCTGCTCATGGGTGCGGGCACCCACCAGCGTCGAGGTGACCTCCGCACGCTGACGCACCCAGGCCAGCGCCACTGCCGCGACCGTGGCGTCCAGACCGTCCGCGATCTCCTTGAGCGCGTCCAGCAGCACGAACGTCGACTCGGTCAGGTGGGCTCCCGCATAGGCCGCGCGTCCCGAGCCCGTCACCTCGGTGGTCTCGCGCGAGTACTTGCCGGACAGCGCGCCGCTGGCCAGCGGGGACCACGGCGTGACGCCGAGGCCGAAACGCCGGGCCGCGCCGAAGGTCTCTCCCTCCACACTGCGAGCGAGCAGCGAGTACTCCACCTGCAGCGCCGCAACCGGCTCCCACTCGCGCAGCCGGGCGACGGTGGCTGCTTCCGCCACCCACCATGCCGGCACGTTGGACAGCCCGATCGCATGGATCTTCCCCGCCTGCACCAGATCGGTCAGGGTGGAGAGGGTCTCTTCGATCGGGGTGTGCCGGTCCCACTGGTGCAGCCAGTACAGGTCGATGTAGTCGGTGTTCAGCCGCTTCAGGCTGGCATCCAGCTGGGCCCGGATCGCCTTGCGGCCGGCACCGCCGGAGTTGGGGTCGTCGGCCGCCATGCTGCCCCCGAACTTCGTCGCCAGGACCATGCGGTCCCGGCGCCCCGGCCGTCGCGCGAAGTAGCTGCCGAGCGTCTCCTCGGAGGCCCCGCCGTTGTACATGTTCGCGGTGTCGACAAAATTGCCGCCGGCGTCGAGATAGTGGTCCAGCAGACCGAACGAAGCCTCCGGGGCCGAGCCCCAGCTGCCGTCGTCGAAGGTCATCGCACCGAAGGCCAGGGGGCTGACCCGCAGACCGGAGCGGCCGAGCGTGCGATACGAGTCGAGAGACATGTCATTCCTTTGTCGAGCTGCGGCGGAGTGCTTGCGCCCACCACACTCCCCGAACCATGACCAACAAGGGAGGCTGCGCCGGCCTGGGTGCCCCACACCCAGGCTGGGCACGGACCTGAGACGCCGCGGCGCCGCACAGCCCAGCCGTTCCGTGAGAAGCAACGCGGTCGACGTCGCCGAACGTCGCGTGGAAGACGTGCCGCAGCCCGGCTGCGGTGACATCGAGACCTGCGGAGCACGAGCGCTCTGCCGAGGCCCTCCGGCGCGGCAGGGCCCGCGGATCGAACCCGCCAGGATGACGTAGCTGCCGTCGGCCACGCGGGAAGCGGCATCTGCACGGTGAACGAGTTCGCCCTCGGCGTGGACGTCCGACCACCCTTTTCGCGGGCGAGGTCGCGATCCAGCGGCGGCACGGCGACTTCGGTGAGCCGATACCGGTCGGCTGGGTGCCAGTAACGTGGCGGCCGTTTCAAGCCGGTGGGTTGCCTTCAGCGGGAGCGCTCATCGCCGTCAGATAGGTGAGGGACTGGGCGCTGCGGCTTCCGGATGAGGGCGCTCCGACCAGCAGGCGCTGTCCCGGCGCGGCATGCCTGCTGAAGATCGTGTACGTGAGTTCCATGCGTCCGACGTCGGGATGGACAACTGCTCCGTATGCACGGCCGAGATCACCGTCCGCGCCGCTCTCCCACAGACTGCTGAAATCCGCTGATCGAGCGGACATCTCGGCGGCCAGATCCGGGATGTCGATGTCATCGGGACACTGGAAGGCGTTACGGCGCAGCGTGTGCACGGAGGCGGCAGCGGCAAGGGGCCACTCGGTGAAGAACGCCCGCGCTTTTGGATGGGTGAACAGGGCCCGGACCAGGTTCGATTCGCCGCCGAACGGCGACAGCAGAGCTCGCGCGTGCTGGTTGACCGCCAAGATGTCGAAACAGGGGCTCAGCGCGTAGGCCACTGCCGACGATGAATCCTCCAGCAGCCGCAGCAGCGCCGGATGCACACGCGCCGACATGCTCTCCGGGCCGAGGCTCGGGTTGATGCCCGAGAGACGGAACAGGCGAGCGCGCGCATCCGAGTCGAGCTGGAGCGCCCGGCTCAGCGCTTCCACAACCCGCACCGAGGGGTTCCGCTCGCGCCCTTGCTCCAGCCTGCTGTAGTAATCCGCACTGACTCCCGTCAGGAAGGAGATCTCCTCCCGGCGCAGTCCCGTGACCCGGCGGCCCTGCGCGACGGCCGGCAGGCCGGCCGATGACGGATCGAGCCGGGCGCGACAGTGGCGGAGATATGCGCCGAGCGCGTTGTCCGACGCGGCCCCCTGGTTCCCGGGGGGCCGTCCGGTGTCGCAGGCAGGTACAGCGGGCACGCGCATCCGCATTGCGGCTCCTCCGGTGTGCGGTGCCGGGTCTGCGCCCATTGCCATGGTGCGCAGTGCGGGGGTGCGCCCCCGCACGGGCTGCGCCTCGTCCACACTCTGCCCGCAGCGCACGGTCCGTGGAAGGGCGTGACTTCCTAGGTGTGCCGCACCCAGGTAGCACCACACATCCGGAAGTCGGGTCGCGCCGTGCCGGACGCGGCGGTCACCGGGCGAATGTGATCTGCAGTGCGAAGCAGTGGTTCCGCTTCAGGAGACGGAGGCCCGAGGCTGCTGCGGCGGATGGTCCCCTGCCGCGTAGGCGGCCAGGGTCTCGCGGAGCACATCCGCGACGGTCACCTGCGCCAGGGACTGGCGCAGGGCCTCGGTTGCCTGGTCGTAGATGGTGGTCAGGACGGGTTGGATGCCGTAGCCGACATAGCACTCCGCATCCGGGTCCGAGGCGTGCAGCCCGAAGACCGGCTCGTCCGAACTTGCGCAGTACACGTCCAGCAGGGTGATCGACGCGGCGTCGCGGGCCAGGTTCCACCCGCCGCTCTTGCCGTGATCGATGGTCACGAGTTTGTGATCCTTCAGCTGACCCAGGCTCCGGCGGATCACCACCGGGTTGGTGTTCACGCTCGTCGCGATGCGCTGCGATGTCGCGATCTCCTTGTCGGTTCCGCGCCGGTCGTACGCCAGCCAGGTCAGGATGTGCACGGCCAGGCTCATGCGGCTGTTCGCGCTCACGGTGCTCCTTCACGTCCTGGGGGGCCTGCGGCGGGCCGCACCGCCCCCTTGAGGTAACTGTAACAAGAACAGATACAGCAAATCTTCGCCCGGCGGGCGGGTGGCGTCCCGGCTTGCCATCCGCATGTGTAACTGTTTTAGTTGCACTGTAAGTGAATCGGTTACAGATGCTGTCGGTGTGCGGCCGTACTCCAGGCCCCCGACCGCTCCCCGTCACGAACGGAACCCACCATGGGACTGCTCTCCGACAAGATCGCCCTCGTCACCGGCGGCAGCGCAGGCATTGGGCTGGCCACCGCCCGGCGCTTCACTGAGGAGGGGGCCTTCGTCTACATCACTGGCCGCCGGCAGGTAGAACTCGACGCCGCCGTCGAAAGCCTCGGCGCCCGCGCGGTCGGCGTCCAGGGCGACGTCGCCGACCCGCACGCCGTGGACCAGGTCATCAGCGCGATCATGCACCGCCACGGGCGGCTGGACACCGTCTTCGTCAACGCGGGCGGCGGCAGCGTGATCCCCCTCGAAAAGATCAGCCAGGAAGACTACGAACGGCACTTCTCCGTCAACGTCGCCGGAACCCTGTTCACCGTACAGAAGTCCCTGCCCCTGATGACGGCCGGCGGCTCCATCATCCTGGTCGGCTCGATCAGCGCCTCCCGCAACGTTCCCCAGATGAGCCTGTACGGCGCCACCAAGGCTGCCGTGCGCAGCCTGGGCCGCTCCTGGGCCTATGAACTGACCGAACGCAACATCCGCGTCAACGTCCTGAGCCCCGGCCCGATCGACACCCCCGCCACCTACGTCTCGGCCGGAGCGCTCGACGAGGCGTCCCGGCAGCAGCACCGGGACCAGGTGAGCAGCATCATCCCGCTGGCCCGCATCGGCCGCCCCGAAGAAGTCGCTGCCAGCGCGGTGTTCCTGGCCTCCGACCAGAGCTCCTTCACGACCGGCGCGGAACTCTTCGTCGACGGCGGCATGGGCCAGATGTGACCGCTCGCTCCGACCATCGGACACGCGGCTGCACGGGCCTTTCGAGCCTGCCGCCCTGAAGGAACTGACATGACACCCGATCCCCGCACCTGGCTCATCACCGGCGCCTCAGCCGGCCTGGGCCGGGCACTGACCGAGACACTCCTTGACCACGGTCACCGCGTCGCCGCGACCGCGCGCGACACCACCAGCCTCGCCCCGCTCAAGGACATCTACGGGCAGCACCTGTGGACTGCTGAACTCGACGTGACCAACACCGCGCGCCTGCGGACCGTCGTCGATACTGCCTTCCAGGAACTGACCCGCGTCGACCACATCGTGTCCAACGCCGCCTTCGGGCTGTACGGCGCGGCGGAGGAGTTCGACGACCAGAGCATCCGGGCCGTGCTCGACACCAATCTCGTCGCCCCCATCAACCTGCTCCGTGCCGCACTGCCACACCTCAGGCGCCAGGGATCGGGCCACTTCACCCAGGTCTCCAGCGCCGCGGGCCAGACCGGCATGGCCGGAGCCAGCGTCTACCACGCGGCCAAGTG
Organism: Streptomyces sp. CRN 30; assembly: GCF_034105845.1. NCBI lineage: Bacteria > Bacillati > Actinomycetota > Actinomycetes > Kitasatosporales > Streptomycetaceae > Streptomyces > Streptomyces sp. CRN 30. The sequence goes on from NZ_JAVRHI010000196.1 coordinate 63,859, forward strand.
GGGAGTCGAAGGGTTCTTCGAGTCCCTCCACGGCGAACTCGCCCCCTTCCACATCGGCATCACCGTCGTCGAGCCCGGCACCATCAAGTCCAACTTCTTCAACCGTCTGCGGGTAAGCGAACCGCTCGACGCCTACCAGAGCGGGCCCGTGGGCGAACTGCGCCGCTACCTTGCCCAACCGGACACCGTGACAGCCAACAGCGTCGGCGACCCCAAGAAGATGGCCCGCGCCATCATCGAAGCCGCCACCGCTGCCAACTCGCCTCGCCGACTTCCGTTGGGCAGCGACGCCTTCACCGCCATCGACGAAGCACTGACCGGGCGGATCACCGAACACCGGGCCCAGCACGCCACAGCACAGACCACCGATCACTGAGTCTCCGGCAGCGTCCCCATGCAAGCGGCGCACTGCACAGTCGTGGAACATGCCGAGGCCTGCCGACCGGCTGGAACGCGTCGACCCCTTCGCTGTCTCGGCCGCCGCTCCAGGGGACCACCACAGCGGCACGAAGAACTGACCCAACCGCTCACCAACGAGCCAATCACACGCTGCCAGAAGCAAGGAAACAAGGACAATGACACTGAACAACCAGCACATCGACGGCCGCGACCAAGCCGAGATCCGATCGGTGCTCCTCGGATACGTCGAGGCACTGGACGGCCGCAACTTCGAGCAACTCGCCGATGCGTTCACCGAGACCGCAGAGCTCGAGAACACCTTCGAGAGCTACATCCCCGGCGGCGACGCGTTCACCGGCGTGATGGCACGCGGGGCGAAGGGCATCGCAGGAGCCATCGGCGGTCTCATGGGCCGTCTCGACGCCACCCAGCACTTCCTGGGAGCGATCTGGCTCGAGCCCACCGCAGGGGGAGTGCGCACGCGAACGCAGGTCATCGCCCACCATCACCGCGGCACCGGTTTTTACCACACCGGCGGCACCTACATCGACTCCTTCGTCCGCACCGACAACGGATGGCGCATCGACCGCCGCGTGCTGCACACCTCGTGGACGACGGGCGAGCCGAGCGTGGTCACCAGCGCCTGACCTGCCGGGCAAACAACGCGCTACCAGCGAAGTCGGGCACATCGGCGACCCCCGCAGGCAAGTACAGCCGGGTATCGACGCGAGTCCCTCAGTCCAGCCCGCTCGGCACCCATGGCGAGGCACGCACATGGCGGGCCGGAGCCTGTCGATCCGAACGCGCGTCACCGACTGGCCACTTGCGGCCGCTCGCTCAGCGACCGCGCAGCTACCGATCACTACGCAGTAACCCTCGCAGTCACATCACTTCTCCCTTCGTGCCCTACCCCCGAGGTGGCCATGCCTGTCCATGAACGACTCAGCACCGGGACGGAACCGGCGCCCCTCCCAACCGTTGTTCCTCGCCGCGTCGAGGTGCCACCGCACGCCGCGCTGGCCGTCGCCGCAGTGCTCACCGCTCAGCTGATGCTGCAACTCGACGCACAGGTGGTCACGGTGGCCCTCCCGCAGGTGCAGACCGCCCTCGGGTTCTCCGCAGCTGCACTGTCCTGGGTTCCCAACGCCTACGCCCTAGCCTTCGGCGGCCTGATGCTCCTCGGCGGCCGACTCGGCGACACCTTCGGACGGGTGCGGGTCTTCAACATCGGCACCGCACTGTTCGCCGCGGCCTCCCTCGGCGGTGCGCTGACCGCGTTCGCCTCATGGCGGTGGGGACTGCTCATCAACGTTCCGGTCGGCATCGCGGTCGTAGCGGTGGTCCACCGACTCGTCCGTGAAAGTGCGCCGGTCCGCGGGCGTGTCGACATCGCGGGCGCCGTCACCGCGACGCTGGGCTCGCTGCTCCTCGTCTACGGGTTCATCCACGCAGCCGAAGCGGGCTGGGCGGCCGTGCAGACGGTTCTCGCCTTCGTCCTTGCCGTCGCCCTGCTCGTCGCGTTCGGGCTGATCGAGCGGCGTGCCGCCCATCCCCTGCTGGACCTGACGCTGCTGCGGCACACCGGCCGCGCCACGGCGCTCATGGTCATGGGGCTGATCGTCGGAGTCCACTTCTCGTTGCTGTTCATACTGGTTCAGTACCTTCAACGCAGCCTCGGCATGGGTGCGCTCACGGCCGGCCTCGCCTTCCTGCCCCTCACCGGCACGATTCTCACGGTGACTCAGTTCGTTCCCGCGTTCATCCGGCGCGTCGGACCCGCCAAACCACTCGTGGCCGGGAGCCTGCTCGTGGCAGTCAGCTTCCTCTGGTTCGCCCAACTCGACAACGGCAGTACATACGGCGGCGGCGTACTGGCACCACTGGTCATCCACAGCATCGGTGCCGCCCTGGTGTTCACCCCGGCCACCGTCATGATCATGGACGGTCTCCCGCCGGAACACACCGGATCCATGTCCGGCTTCCTGCAGATGGTCCAGCAGGTGTCCGGTTCCCTTGGCATCGCCGTGATCGTGGCGGTCTACGTCGGCGCCGGCGAACCCGACCAAGTGGTCTCCGGCATCGCCCCCGCGTTCTACCTCGCCGGCGCTATCTCCACACTCGCCGTACTCGCTGCTCTTGTCGCTCTCGTCCGACGCCGCTCACCCCGGCGATCCGCGACGCATTCCTGACCCCGCAATAGTCCAAGGAGAATCTCCCGTGACCACTGATGCACTGCTCGCCCCGGAAGCCCCGCTGAGCCAGGGGTACGACGCCGCAACACGCGAAGACCCCCAGTTCAACGAACACTTCGAGCACCGCTTCACCACTATCGACGGCCTGCAGATGCACTACGTCGTGGGTGGCGACGGACCCCAGCCGATCGTCCTGCTGCACGGATTCCCCGAGACCTGGTACGCCTACCGCCCGATCATGGCTGACCTGCTCCCCGGACATACCGTGATCGCCATCGACCTGCCCGGATTCGGAGACTCCAGCGGGAGCGTCACATCGCACGACAAGGTGACCCTGGCACGCTACGTCCACCACCTCCTGAACAAGCTCGGATACACCAGCGGAGTCCAGCTCGTCGCCCACGACGCGGGCGGCGCCGTCGCGTACGCCCTCGTCGCACAGTGGCGTGAACAGTTCTCCGGCCTTCTCATGATGGACTTCCCCGTGACCGGCGGAGAGCTGACATACGAGCAGGTGAAGCCGCTGTCCTACCACTTCTCGTTCCACTCCCAGGAGCCACTGTTCGAGCAGCTCGTGGTGGGCCGCGAACGGCTGTACCTCGAGTACTTCTACCGCGCCAACTCACCCGGCGTCGAGGAGCCAGTGCCGTCGCACGCGGTGGACGAATACACCCGCACCTACTCCCGCCCCGGCGTCATGCACAACGGATCCCGTCTCTACCAGGCCTGGACACAGGACGAAGAGGACAACCGGCGTTTTATGGCGGATCCGCTCACATTCCCCGTTCACTTCATCGCCCAGGACCGCCTGTTCGAGGGGCTGTTCGCCGGGATCCGCAGCGCCGCGCCGCACGCGACCGGAGCAGCGGTCGACAGCGGGCACTGGATGGTGCACGAGGCCCCCGACCGTGTCCTGCACGAGATCAAGGCCTTCTTCGACTACGAAGACTGATACCTGCTGCCTCTTGCCCCGCCCCGCCCCGCCACCGAAGACGAAACAGGAAGACCTGTGCTGAACCACGTAGAAATCCAGACCGCGGACGTGCCAGCCAGCGCCACGTTCTACGACGCCGCGCTCGCGCCCCTGGGTGCCGGCCGCCGCATCGAGCACCAAGGCCGCATCGGATACGGCGACGAGCGCCCCGAGTTCTGGATCGGCCCCGTACCGGAACCGGCCACTTCCCCGGCTCGCGAGAGCCACCTGGCCTTCACCGCGCCCGACCGTTCGACGGTCGATGCCTTCCACGCGGCCGCCGTCGCCGTGGGGGCCGAAGTCCTGCACGCACCGAAAGTCTGGCCGCGCTATCACGACACCTACTACGCCTCCTTCGTACGTGACCCCGACGGCAACAACATCGAGGCAGTCTGCGAGCGTCCCGAATAGCACCACCTGGATCGCGTCCTGGTCCGAAACACCGCGCCGAGCCGTACGGCCAAACCGTCAAAGGGGGCGCGATCCGTGTAGCCCCGCTGACGCGGTGAGTATCCGCCCGGGGCATGCCGTCGCAGGCGAACGGCCCTTGCCATCCATACCTGTGACAGAAGAGTCCCGTATCCGTCTCCCCGCCGCCTCCTGCCGGCTGAACCGAGCGCATGCATGTGGCAACCGCCGCCCCCGCACCGGGGCGCTGCGGGACCTTTCCTCGACCTCCTCCGCCTATTGCCTCACTCCGAACGCCGCAGGCCTCCATCCACGACGGAACCAGAACGACATCTATCCTCGATAAAAAGAGGTATCATTTCGCTGCCGGGACTCAACAGCGGAGGAACCTTCCACATGGCCAGAACAGTCATTGACCTCGATGAAGACATGGTCACCGAAGCCATGCGCATCTTCGGGACCAAAACGAAGGCCAAAGCCGTCCGCCTCGCCATGGAAGACGCCGTCAAGAGGCACCTGCGGCAGGAGGGCTTCGACGCCATGGACGCCGGCGAACTCGACTTCAGCGAGATCGTCGAGAACACCGGCCCCCGCAACGCCGACGGCTCCCTCAAACACGACGGCGCCCGCGACGGAGGCCGGGCCGCCTGATGCAGGACCACTATCTGATCGACAAGTCCGCCCTCGCCCGCTGGACGAAGCCGAGCGTCAAGGAGGCACTCAAGCCCCTCCACGAGCGCTACCTCCTCGCGGTGTGCCAACCCACCGAGTACGAGATGATCCACTCTGCCCGGGACAGCTCAGAAGCAACGCGGATCAGCACGTGGCTCCACGCCTTCGACTATCTCCCCACCGACGACGACGTCTTCACCCGCGCTCTCGAAACTCAGCGCCATGCTCTCAACGCAGGCTTCCACCGCGCCCTGTCCTTCCCCGACCTGCTGATCGCGGCCACAGCGGAACTGCACCGGCGAACGGTCCTCCACTACGACGGCGACTTCGACATGATCGCCTCCCTGACGGGACAACCCGCCGAATGGGTCGTACCGCCCGGCAGCGCGGACCGCTGAGCAGGCAACCCACCCGCCGGGCGAGATCGGCGGCCGGAAGCCTCACCCACACGGTGTCGACATCAGCCATGCCAGGTCCGCCGTGGCCTGGCGGCAGACCGTCTGTGCTGGCTGAAGAGCTCCTGAGTTTTCGTCAGGCCAGCGAGTACGGGCACCCCCTGCCGCCCGGCCTGGTGGCGCACCGGCAGCTCGCCCGAGTCGATCCGGGTGTGCACATGCCACCCCCTCCTTCGCGAGCGGCCACCACCGACACTGTCACCTCCGCCGCACTCCGGTCTGCCTGCCGGTCCTCCCACGGATGTACGAACTGAAGGATCCGTCCGCGGAAGACGCTGCAGCGGAACCTCACCAGTGACGACGCCTCTCGGCAGCCAGGGCTTCCTCAGACTGTCGGAATAGCACAAGCGAAACGCCGCCGACCACCATCCCCAAGGAGCCCGGCACCCTCGCCCCCCTCACACACGGCGATACGGTCCTGACGGGCCGTCACGCACGCTTGTCCACCGGCTGTCCACCGGAGTGCTGCCTGCGTAGTCAGCCGAAGGCCCTCCACGCTCAAAAGTCGCTGGTCAGAGCCATATCTCGACCCGCTGGCAACAGGAAGCAAACCCGCGACCGACGCATTACGATGCACAGGCCGCGAGCGTCCGACCTGCCCGAATCCCATGGCCAGCGAAAACAGGAAACCCCAGGTCAGAGGCCCGACCTGGGGTTCATCCTGGAGCCGCCTTCGGGATTCGAACCCGAGACCTACGCATTACGAGTGCGTTGCTCTGGCCATCTGAGCTAAGGCGGCGCGCTGTCCGCACTAGGGTGCGATCAGCAACGTCGGTAAGTCTACAGGGTTTCTCGAGCGCTCCGTACCAGCCCCCGGCGCTCCGCGGAGCGCCCCCGGCACCCCCCGGGAGCGCCCGCGGCCGGCCCGCGGTCAACGCTGTGAGCAGCGTTTCCCCTCGGCCGGGGGTGTACCCCGGAGCAGGTAGGTGTTGATCACCGAGTCGATGCAGTCGCTGCCGCGGCCGTACGCCGTGTGGCCGTCGCCCTCGTAGGTGAGCAGCCGTCCGGAGGACAGCTGGGAGGCGAGTGCCCGGGCCCAGCGGTACGGGGTCGCCGGGTCGCGGGTGGTGCCGACCACGACGATCGGGGCCGCGCCCCTCGCCTCGATGCGGTGCGGCGTGCCGGTGGCCCGCACGGGCCAGTACGCGCAGTTCAGCGTGGCCCAGGCGAGGCCCCGACCGAAGACCGGGGAGGCCTTCTCGAAGGCGGGCAGTGCCTTCTCGACCTGCTCGGGGCGTGAGAAGGCCGCCGGAAGGTCGAGGCAGTTGACGGCCGCGTTGGCGGACATCAGGTTCGAGTACCGGCCGTCCGGATCGCGTTCGTAGTAGCTGTCGGAGAGGGCGAGAAGGCCCGCGCCGTCCCCGTCGTCGACGGCCTCGGTGAGGGCCTGGCGCAGCTCGGGCCACGCCCCCTCGTCGTACATCGCGGCGATCACGCCCACGGTGGCCAGGGACTCGCCGAGCTTCCTGCCGTCCGGGTCGCCGGTCGCGAGGGGCTCCCCGTCGAGCCGCCGGAAGAGGGCCTTCAGGTTCTCGCCGACCCGGGCGGGGCCGGTGCCCCGGCCGCCGAGCGGGCAGTCGGCGCGCCGCACGCAGTCCTCGGCGAACGAACGGAACGCCGTCTCGAAGCCCGCCGTCTGGTCCTCGTTCAGCCGCCGCGCGGGCAGGGACGGGTCCATCGCACCGTCCAGGACCAGCCGGCCGACGCGCCCCGGGAACAGCCCGGCGTACGTCGCGCCCAGGAACGTGCCGTACGACGCCCCCACGTACGTCAGTTTCCCGTCGCCCAGCGCCGCGCGCAGCACGTCCATGTCCCGGGCCGCCTCGACCGTGGACACATGGGACAGCAGCCGCGCCGAGCGGGCCCCGCAGCCCTCCGCGAACCGGCGGAAGGAGGTGACCAGCTCATCGGTCTCCTTCCGGTCGTCGGGGGTGGGGTCCGTCTGCGTGTACGTGTCCATGGCGGGGCCGGTGAGGCACTCGACCGGTTCGCTGCCGGCGACGCCGCGCGGGTCGACGGCCACCATGTCGTAGCGGGCGCGGACCGCCTGCGGGTAGCCGAGGGCGGCGTACGACTCCAGGTACTCGACCGCCGAGCCTCCCGGGCCGCCCGGGTTGACCAGCAGCGAGCCGAGGCGCTCACCGGGGCCGGTCGCCTTCCGGCGGGCCACCGCCAGCCTGACGTCGCCCGCCCGCGGCTGCGCGTAGTCGAGCGGGGCCCGCATCGTGGCGCACTGGAACCCGGAGCCCACGCAGTCGCGCCAGTGGAGCCGCTGCCGGTAGTACGCGGACAGGGCGTCCGGGATGGCGCGCGGCAGCGGCTGCAGTGCGGCGGCCGGCTTCGGCGAGGCCCCCGCGGCCGCCGTCGAGCCGTCCGGCGTGCAGGCGGGCACGAGGAGCGCGAGAGCGGCCACCAGCAGCGTGCCCGCCGCGCCGAGGCGCCGCCCCCGCTCACTGCGGTGGCCGTTGCGGCCGGTGCTGGTGCCGGGGCCGGACGTCCGCCCCGGCTCGGGCGTGCGGCCGGGTACCGGCCGGGAAGTGCGCCTGTTGTGCATGGCGCGAGCGTAACGGTGCGCATCCACCTGGTCACCCATGGCGAGGGACGGTGCTCGTACGAGTGACGGGCTCAGCCGGCCCGCAGCGCCATGGTCATCGCCTCCACCGCCAGCAGGGGGGCGACATTGCGGTCCAGGGCCTCGCGGCAGGCGGCGATCGCGTCGATGCGGCGCAGCGTCGCCTCGGGTGTCGTGCCCCGGGCGAGGCGTTCCAACGCGTCCTGGGCCTCGGTGTTCGCGAGCGCCGTACGGGAGCCGAGCTGGAGGACGAGGACGTCGCGGTAGAAACCGGTGAGATCGGTGAGGGCCAGTTCCAGGCTGTCCCGCTGCGCACGCGTGCGCCGGCGCTTCTGCTTCTCCTCCAGCTCCTTCATGACGCCCGCCGTCCCCCGCGGCATGCGGCCGCCCTGGACCGCGCCCAGCGCCGTCTTCAGCTCCTCGGTCTCCTTGACGTCGATCTCCTCGGCGAGCTGCTTGGACGCCTCCGTGGCGGCGTCCACCAGCTCCTGCGCCGCCTTGAGGCAGCCGCCGACCTCGTCGACGCGCAGCGGCAGCTTCAGCACGGCGGCCCGGCGCTCCCGCGCGCGCGGGTCGGTGGCCAGCCGGCGCGCCTGGTCGATGTGTCCCTGGGTGGCGCGGGCGGCCGCCGCGGCCATGTCCGGTTCGATGCCCTCGCGGCGGACCAGCATGTCGGCGACGGCGTCGACGGAGGGCGTCAGCAGGCTCACGTGCCGGCAGCGGGAGCGGATCGTCGGCAGTACGTCGTCCAGGGACGGCGCGCACAGCAGCCAGACGGTGCGGGGGGCGGGCTCCTCCACGGCCTTCAGCACGGCGTTGGCCGACTTCTCGTTCAGCCGCTCGGCGTCCTCGACGAGGATGACCTGCCAGCGGCCGTTCGCCGGTGAGGTGAACGACTTGCGGACGGTGTCCCTCATGTCCCTGACCAGGATTTCCGCGCCCACGGCGGCGACCGCGGAGACGTCGGCGTGGGTGCCCACCAGTGTCGTGTGGCAGCCGTCGCAGAAGCCGCAGCCGGGGCTGGCGCCGAGTGCGCGGTCCGGACTCACGCACTGGAGGGCCGCCGCGAAGGCCCGCGCGGCGGTGAGGCGTCCCGAGCCGGGCGGGCCCGTGAACAGCCACGCGTGCGTCATCTTCGACCCCTCGGGCGGGGGGGCGTCGGCGGCGGCCGCGGTGACGATCGCGTCGGCGTCCCGGGCGGCGGCGTCGAGCTGCGCGCTCAGCCTCTCCTGGCCCACCAGGTCGTCCCACACGGGCATGCGGCACCGCCCTTCCGTCACACTCTGCCCTGCCGTGACCATTGTGCGGGAGACCACTGACAACCGGGCACGGGCACCCCGCCACAGCCTGCACAGGCACCCCGCCGCGGCCCGCGCGGATACCCCGCCACGACCCACACGGGCACCCCGCCGCGGCCCGCGCGGATACCCCGGTGGACCGTGGTGGGTGACCCCGCCACGGACGGACTGCCCGGAAGGCGGGAGCCCCGGCCGGTCAGCGGCGGCTGCCGCCCCGGCCCCGGCCGCCGCCCTGGCCGCCGTCGTCCCCGCGCTCGTTCCTGGGGTCCTCGCGCGGTCCCAGCAGTTCGTCCGCCAGGGACGGCAGGTCGTCCAGCGGGGTCTCCTCGGCCCAGTCGGACCGGGGCCGACGGCGACGCGGGGCGCCCTCGGCGTCCACCTGGGGCAGCTCGCGCGTGCGCTCCTCCGGCCGCTCGGGAGTCCCCCACTCGGAGGCCCGCTGCCCGCCGGCGGGCCGCTCGTCCCGGAAGTACCCGGGCGGCACCCGGTCCGCCGGCTCGCCGGGGCCGTGCCCCGGAAGGGCGTCACCCTCCCGTACCGGAGGCAGTACGGCCGTCTCGTCGGCCGCCCCCGGATGCACCGGCGGCTGCGGGAACTCGGCCGTCGTCTCCGCGTCGGGCGCGCCGGGGCGCACCCGCGGCAGCACGGCCGTCTCGTCCACGGGTCCGCCCGACGTGTCCGTCGGCGTCACCGCCGGCACCGGCGTGGTGACGGTCGTCGCGTTGTCCCGCGTGGAGGCGGGCACGTCCTCGGGATCCCTCGGGTTCCCCGCTTCGGCACGCCCGTCCGGCGCCGGAGCCGCGTGGCCCGGTTCCGCAACGGCGTCCTTCTCGAAGGAGATCCTCGCGGTCCCGTGCCCGCCGGGCGTCCCCCCGGACGCCCCGCCGCTCGCCCCCGTCCCGCCGGGCCTCCTCGTCCCGCCGGCCGGCGCGCCGCCGTCGAGCGTCCCGGTCCCGCCCGTCGCCGTCACCGACGCCGCCGCGGCGGCAGCCGCCTCCGCCGCTCTCCGGGCCTCCTCGGCTCTCAGCAGCGCCTCTTCGGCCTTCCGCTGCTTCTCCAGGCGCCGCGCCTCCGCCTCGGCACGCAGCCGCTCCTCCTCGGCGGCCTGCTTGCGGCGGCGCTCCTCCTCGACCCGGCGCCGGGCCTCCTCCTCGGCCCGCGCCTTCTCCTCCGCGAGGAGCCGTGCCCGCTCCTCCTCGGCCCGCCGCCGGGCCTCCTCGGCGCGCTGCCGGGCCTCCTCGGCCTGCCGTTCGGCCTCGCGGCGCTGGGCCTCCTCCAGTTCGCGCCGCTTGCGCTCCTCCTCCTCGGCACGCAGCCGGGCGAGCTCCTCCTGCCGCTCGCGCTCCAGGCGCTCCTCCTCGGCCTTGCGGGCGGCCTCCTCCTCGGCCTTGCGCCGCGCCTCCTCCTCGGCCTTGCGGCGGGCCTCCTCCTGCGCCTTCACCTCGGCCTCGGAGAGCGGCAGCACCATGTCCAGCCGGTGGCGCACGACGGTGGTGACCGCCTCGGGCTCCTGGCCCGCGTCCACGACCAGGTAGCGCCCCGGGTCGGCGGCGGCCAGCGTGAGGAAACCGGAGCGCACGCGCGCGTGGAACTCGGCCGGCTCCGACTCCAGCCGGTCCGGCGCCTCCGTGAACCGCTCGCGCGCGGTCTCCGGCGACACGTCCAGCAGCACGGTCAGATGGGGCACCAGACCGTCGGTCGCCCACCGGGAGATCCGGGCGATCTCGGTCGGCGACAGGTCACGGCCCGCGCCCTGGTAGGCCACCGACGAGTCGATGTACCGGTCGGTGATGACGACCGCGCCCCGCTCCAGGGCGGGCCGGACGACCGTGTCGACGTGCTCGGCGCGGTCGGCCGCGTACAGCAGCGCCTCCGCGCGGTGCGACAGCCCGGCCGAGGAGACGTCCAGGAGGATCGAGCGCAGCCGCTTGCCCACGGGGGTGGCTCCCGGCTCACGGGTCAGCACGACCTCGTGGCCCTTGGCGCGGATCCACTCGGCGAGCGCCTCGGCCTGCGTGGACTTGCCGGCGCCGTCGCCGCCCTCCAGGGCGATGAAGAAGCCCGTCGTCGCGGGCTCGTCCGCCGGCTCGTCCCCGCCGCGCAGCGCGTCCCGCAGGTCGTGCCGCAGCGGTACGCCGGACCGGTCGTCGACCTTGGCCAACACCAGTGCGGCCACCGGCAGCAGCAGCGCGCCCACGAGCATCAGCGTGAACGCGGCGCCGCCGTGGGCGAACACGAACCTGCCGTTCTCCAGCCGGTGCGGTCCGATCAGGGCCGCCACCAGGGGGGCGATCAGGGCGCCGAGCGCCACGAAGACCCGTACGACCGCGTGCAGGTGCCCGGTCGTCCGCGCCCGGCGGGCCTCCTCCGTCTCCTGGTCGAGGAGCGCGTGCCCGGTGTTGGCGGCGATGCCCGCGCCGACCCCGGCGAACCCGAAGACCAGCACCACGCTGGTGACGTCCGGCACGAGCCCGGCGGCCAGCAGCGCCACGCCCGTGAAGGCGACGGCCAGCGCGAGCAGCCGGCGGCGCGACAGGGACGGGAGCACCGCGGGCGCCGTGCGGATGCCGGCGACGACGCCGCCCGTCAGGGCGGCGACCAGCAGCCCGTACAGCACCGGCCCGCCGCCGAGGTCCTTGGCATGCAGCACCGCGACCGCGACGGACGCGGCGACCGCCGCAGCGACGGCCGTGGAGGCGAGCACCAGGACAGGGATGGCGCCGGTGCGGCCCTTGTCCCCGCCCGCGGCCGCCCGGGGGCGGCGCAGTCCCTCCAGCGGGGACCGCGCGCGCGGGGTGCGCGTACCGGGCAGTTCGAGGAAGACGACGACCGACAGGGAGGCGGCGAACAGGCCCGCGGCGACGTACGACGCGAGCGCCGCCTGATGCCGGCCGAACCAGTCGATGCCGGCGCCCAGCAGGTTGTTGAGCAGCGACACGACGACGAGTCCCGCGCCCGCGAGGGGCACCGCCGCGAAGCCCGTCCGCAGGGACAGGCGCCGCAGCGCGTCCATGTGGTCCGGCAGGGGGCGCACGGCAGCGCCCTCCAGCGGCGGCGCGGGCAACAGCGCCGGAGCCGCGCTCTCCCGGCACACCGTCCAGAAACGCTCGGCGACCCCGGCCACGAAGACGGTCACCAGGAGGATCGCCAGCGCGTTGTCCGGTGTCCAGTCGAGCCACAGCGGCGCGACGATCAGCAGCGCGGCACGCAGCCCGTCCGCGGCGACCATGGTCCAGCGCCGGTCGAGCGGGCCCTCCACGGACGTGAGCGACGTGAGCGGTCCGAGCAGCACGGCCCCGAAGAGCAGCGTGGCCAGGATGCGCACACCGAAGACGGCCGCGACCGTGAGGGCGACACCCCGGTAGCCGCCGCCGAAGGAGCCCTGCGCTATGGCCGCCTGGAAGGCGAGGAGCACCAGGACGAGGAGCGCCAGGATGTCGCCCGTGCTCCCCACGAGCTGCGCGCTCCACAAGCGCCTGAGCTGCGGCCGGCGCAGCAGGGCGCGGACGGCGCGCTCGCGGGAGTCCGCGGCCAGCGCGTCGTCGGGGGCCTGGTGGTGGGCCGTAGGCTGCTCCGCTCGCGTCATGCGTTCAGCCTATCGGCAGCCACCGACACCCCGAAGGGACAGTCCGCCGGTGCACGGGCCCCCACACCGGCACGGACACCCTCACCTCGTGACGCCGGTGCGCCCGTCCGGCGGATCGCCCGTGAAGCACCAGTGAAAGGGGAGGGACCGGAACTGCCCGGAACTGCCCGACCCTCAGTCCTCGGCCGTGGCCTTGGCCGCCGTCGTCTTCTTCGCCGCCACGGTCTTCTTGGCCGTCGTCGTCTTCTTGGCGGCCGTCTTCTTCGCCGCGGTCTTCTTGGCCGTGGTCGTCTTCTTGGCCGGAGCCTTCTTGGCGGCCGTCTTCTTCGCCGTCTTCTTGGCGGGTCCCTTGGCCCGCTTCTCGGCGAGCAGCTCGTAACCGCGCTCCGGGGTGATCGTCTCGACGCTGTCGCCGGACCGGAGGGTCGCGTTGGTCTCGCCGTCGGTCACGTACGGGCCGAAGCGGCCGTCCTTCACGACGACGGGCTTCTCACTGACCGGGTCGGTGCCCAGCTCCTTCAGCGGCGGCTTGGCGGCGGCCCGGCCACGCTGCTTGGGCTGGGCGTAGATCGCCAGCGCCTCCTCCAGCGTGATCGTGAAGAGCTGGTCCTCGGAGGTCAGGGAGCGCGAGTCCGTGCCCTTCTTCAGGTACGGGCCGTAGCGGCCGTTCTGCGCGGTGATCTCCTGGCCCTCGGCGTCCGTGCCGACGACCCGCGGCAGCGACATCAGCCGGAGCGCGTCCTGCAGCGTCACCGTGTCCAGCGCCATCGTCTTGAACAGGGAGGCCGTGCGCGGCTTGACCGCGTTCTTGCCCGTCTTCGGGGTGCCCTCGGGAAGCACCTCGGTGACGTACGGGCCGTAGCGGCCGTCCTTGGCGACGATCGTGTGACCGGTCGCGGGGTCCGTGCCCAGTTCGAAGTCGCCGCTCGGCTTGGCGAGCAGTTCCTCGGCGAGCTCGACGCCCAGCTCGTCCGGTGCCAGGTCCTCCGGGATGTCGGCCCGCTGATGGTTCTCGGAGTCCTTCTCGCCGCGCTCGATGTACGGGCCGTAGCGGCCGACGCGCAGCACGATGCCGTTGCCGACGGGGAAGGACGACACCTCGCGCGCGTCGATCGCGCCCAGGTCGGTGACCAGGTCCTTCAGGCCGCCCAGGTGGTCGCCGTCGCCGTTGCCGGCCTCGGCGGCGGTACCGGCGCCGCCCGTGTCCTCGCCGAAGTAGAACCGCTTCAGCCACGGAACCGCCCGCGCCTCGCCCCGCGCGATGCGGTCCAGGTCGTCCTCCATCTTGGCGGTGAAGTCGTAGTCGACGAGCCGCCCGAAGTGCTTCTCCAGGAGGTTGACCACGGCGAAGGACAGGAAGGACGGCACGAGCGCCGTGCCCTTCTTGAACACGTAGCCGCGATCGAGGATGGTGCCGATGATCGACGCGTACGTCGACGGGCGGCCGATCTCGCGCTCCTCGAGCTCCTTGACCAGGCTGGCCTCGGTGTAGCGGGCCGGCGGCTTGGTCGCGTGGCCGTCGACCGAGAGCTCCTCGGCGCTCAGCGGGTCGCCCTCGGTGACCTGCGGCAGCCGGCGCTCGCGGTCGTCGAGCTCGGCGTTCGGGTCGTCGGCGCCCTCGACGTACGCCTTCAGGAAGCCGTGGAAGGTGATCGTCTTGCCGGACGCGCTGAACTCGGCGTCGCGCCCGTCGGTGGCGGTGCCACCGATCTTGACGGTGACGCTGTTCCCGGTCGCGTCCTTCATCTGCGAGGCGACGGTCCGCTTCCAGATCAGCTCGTAGAGCCGGAACTGATCACCCATGAGCCCGGTCTCCGCGGGCGTGCGGAAACGATCGCCCGAGGGCCTGATCGCCTCGTGCGCCTCCTGCGCGTTCTTGACCTTCCCGGCGTACGTACGCGGCTTCTCCGGCAGGTAGCCGGCGCCGTAGAGCTGCGTCACCTGGGCGCGGGCGGCCGAGACGGCCGTGTCGCTGAGCGTCGTCGAGTCCGTACGCATGTAGGTGATGAAGCCGTTCTCGTACAGCTTCTGCGCGACCTGCATGGTGGCCTTCGCGCCGAAGCCGAGCTTGCGGCTCGCCTCCTGCTGGAGCGTCGTCGTACGGAACGGCGCGTAGGGCGAGCGGCGGTACGGCTTGGACTCGACCGAGCGCACGGAGAACGCGGTGTTCGTGAGGGCCGCGGCGAGCGCGCGGGCGGCGGTCTCGTCGAGGTGGAGGGTGTTCGCGCTCTTGAGCTGCCCCAGCGAGTCGAAGTCACGGCCCTGGGCGACCCGCCGGCCGTCGACCGTGGTCAGGCGCGCCACCAGGGAGGACGGGTCGGAGGGGTCACCGGCCCTGCCCGTGCCAAAGGTGCCGGTCAGGTCCCAGTACTCGGCGGAGCGGAACGCCATGCGCTCGCGCTCCCGCTCGACGACCAGCCGGGTCGCCACGGACTGGACACGGCCCGCCGACAGCCGCGGCATGACCTTCTTCCACAGGACCGGCGAGACCTCGTACCCGTACAGACGGTCGAGGATGCGGCGGGTCTCCTGGGCGTCGACGAGCCGCTGGTTCAGCTCGCGCGGGTTGGCCACGGCGGCCCGGATCGCGTCCTTGGTGATCTCGTGGAAGACCATCCGGCGGACCGGGACCTTGGGCTTGAGGACCTCCTGGAGGTGCCACGCGATGGCCTCGCCCTCGCGGTCCTCATCGGTGGCGAGGAAGAGCTCGTCGGACTCGCGCAGCAGGTCCTTGAGCTTCTTGACCTGTGCCTTCTTGTCTGCGTTGACGACGTAGACGGGCGCGAAGTCGTGGTCGACGTCCACGCCGAGGCGGCGCACCTCGCCGGTGTACTTCTCGGGCACCTCCGCGGCGCCGTTCGGAAGGTCACGGATGTGCCCGACGCTCGCCTCGACGATGTATCCAGGGCCGAGGTAGCCCTTGATCGTCTTCGCCTTGGCAGGCGACTCGACGATGACGAGTCGGCGGCCGCCCTTCGCGGTCTCGCTGGTCGGGGACAACTTCGCTCTTCTCTCCGGTCGACGCTGGGTCTCCCCAGGTCTTCTCCCCGGGGTCGAGTCATGCTGACGCTGCGGAGTGTGACGGTACATCCCGCCCCCGTGTCAAACGGGAAAAGCCCGCAACGGCCACTCGAACGGTAACCCGACTACCGGTATTCCTGCCGCCCGGCGTGGTCAGCGCCCCTTCCGGCCCCATCCGGAGGGTGACCTCTCAGTTACTCGTCGATCGTCTCCGGCCCCGGGCGCACCCCGCCGTCCACCGCTTCGCTCAGAGCCGGCCGAAGCACCACACGGCCAGCGCGAGGGCGATCAGCGCGGTGGCGCCCGCGACCGTCGCGGAGGCGACGGGGTGCGCCCCTTCGGCCACCGGCAGCCGCTGCTTCAGCCGCGTCGCGGTCCAGGCCGCGAGCCCGGCCCCGAACAGGGCGAACACCACTCCGGTGAAGATCGCCGGCCCGCTTTCCATGTCCCGTTCCTCCCGTCCTGGTGCCTCCGGTGACGAGAGAGTCGCACGCGAGGGAAGCGGGCATGCGAATCCGCGGTGAACGTCGGGCGACCGGCCCCCCGGACGGCGCCCGCGGGGTGCTTTCGCCGGCCGCCCGCTCCGTTCCGGTCCGGGCCGCCCGCGGTGCGTACGGCCGTGGCGCGTCCCCGGCCCGGTCGCTCTCCGCGGACGGGGCGGCCCCGGAACGCGCGCCCGCGCCCGGCCGCTCAAGTCGACTCGAATGTGTTGCCGCAGGGACGCCCCGGGCTGTTGTGGGGGAAGGGCGGACCGACGCCGCGGGGGGACCGTCGGCCGGGCCGTCACCGGGCCGGTTCGAGGAAGCCCTGCTCCACCATCAGCCGGATCTGCGCCGGGGTCCGGTCGCGCAGCGCCACCGGGTCCTCGCCCACCAGCTGGGCGATGGCGTCCAGGATGCGGCCCGCGCTGAGCGTGCCGTCGCACACCCCGGCGAAGCCCGCTCCGACCGTGTCCACCTTGGTGGCGCGGCGCATGCCCCGGTTCTGCCGCAGCACCACGTGCTCCGGGTCCTCCGCGCCCGGCAGCCCGACCTGCTCCTGGACGGTCTCCGCGACGAGCTGGAAGTGTGCGGCCAGCAGCGCCGCGTCGTCGTGTTCGCGCAGGTAGTCGACGCGCTCGAAGTGCGCACGCACCGTGTCCCCGAGCGGCTGTTCGACGGGGTGCGGCCACTCCTCGACCGTGATGGTGGGTTCGGTCTCCGCGGCCCCCGCCCTCCGCAGGGTGATCCACCCGAAGCCGACCGCCCTCACCTTGCGCGCCTCGAACTCGTCGAGCCACGCGTCGTACCGTGCCTGGTACCCGGCCGTGTCCCCGCGGTGGTCGCCCGCGTCCCGCAGCCACAGCTCCGCGTACTGCGTGACGTCCTGCACCTCGCGCTGCACGATCCACGCGTCGCAGCCGCGCGGCACCCACGAGCGCAGCCGGTCCTGCCAGTCCTCGCCCTCCACGTGCTGCCAGTTGGCGAGGAACTGCGCGTACCCGCCCTCGTTCAGCCGCTCCCCCGCCTGCTGCACCAGCGTGCGGCACAGGTCGTCCCCGCCCATGCCGCCGTCGCGGTACGTGAGCCGGGCGCCCGGGGAGATGACGAAGGGCGGGTTCGACACGATGAGGTCGTAGGTCTCGTCGTCCCGTACCGGCTCGAAGAGCGACCCCTCGCGCAGGTCGGCCGCCGGGGCGCCGGAGAGCGCGAGCGTCAGCGCGGTGATGTGCAGCGCGCGCGGGTTGACGTCGGTGGCGGTGACGCGGGTGGCGTGCCGGGCGGCGTGCAGCGCCTGGATGCCGGAGCCGGTGCCGAGGTCCAGGGCGGACGTGACAGGGGTCCGTACCGTGATGCCGGCGAGCGTGGTGGACGCTCCGCCCACTCCGAGGACGACGCCTTCCTCCCGGCTGCCGATGCCGCCGGCCCCGCCGACCGCGCACCCCAGGTCGGAGACGATGAACCAGTCCTCGCCGCCGGGCCCCCCGTACGGCCGGACGTCGACGGTCGCGGCCAGCTCGTCGCCGCCGACGCGCACCAGCCAGCCGCTGTCCACGCACGCGTCGACCGGCAGGACGTCCGCCACGCGCGCGTGCGGCACGGGCTGCTGCAGCAGGAACAGCCGTACGAGCGCCGCCAGCGGCGAGTCACCGCGCGTCGCCCGCAGCGCGGGCACGATCTCACTGCGCGCGAGCGCCGCGTACGCGGGCGCGCCGAGCAGGTCGAGCAGCCCGTCGGCGGTGAAGGCGGCGTCGATCAGGGCGTCACGGAGCCGCGCGGCTGCTTCGGGGCGGTCGGTGGACGGCAGGGATGACAGGCTGGAGTTGCTCACCCCTCCATTGTGTCGCTCCCCACCGGCCCGGCACGTCACCTGGAGGACGCCCGCCGGATGCGTCGGCGTCCGGCACGCGCGCGTGCCGGACGATGCCGGACCGTCAGCTGCTCGTGGCCGTGGCCGGGGCGGAGGCGGACTTGCAGCTCTCCTGCTGGGCCATCGCCCGGCCGACGTCGCCCCCCTCCAGCGTCTTCAGCGCGTCGTTGCCGCTCTTGCTCAGCTTGTCGAGCTCGGTGGCGACCCCCTTCAGCCCGTCGGCGAACTTCGCCTGGTCCTTGGTGTCGAGCGCGTCGACCTGCTTCCGCAGCCCCGCGTACGCCGTCGAGATGTCGTTGAGCTCCTTGACGGCGTTCTTCTGCTTGGTCTCGCCGTCCTCGACGTCCGGCGCCCCGGCCTTCTGCACGGCCGCGCCGATCGCGTCGTAGGCGTCGGACATGTCCTGGAAGGCCTTGGAGTCGGTGCTCTGGACGTCCTCCGGCGTGCTGTTGTCCGAGGTCTGCTTCTGGATCGCGGTGTTGGCCGCCTCGATCTTCTCGGCCTGCGGCTGGACCGCGTCGCAGACCTGCTGGGCCCAGGAGTTCAGCTTCTCACTGCTGTCGTCACTGCTGCACCCGGACAGCGCCAGTACCAGTACCGCACCGCCGGACAGTGCGGCCGCGAGCTTCTTGTTCACCGGATTGGTCCCTTCCATGGCTCTCGGCCCCGGAACATACACGCCGGATCGACGACACCCGTACACCGAACATCCGTTTCACTGCTTTTTGCAGCCATTTGCACCAAGCGAGAGAAGGCTCACGGAGGGGCGCACACAGCAGGGCGGGCGGACGGCACGTCAACGTGTGCCGTC
>NZ_JAVRHI010000197.1:0-6572 GCF_034105845.1 Streptomyces sp. CRN 30
CGGGGCCGCCGGGCCCGCCGACCCCGCGCGCCGGACGGCGGACGGTTCCGGCAGCGGCGCCCGCCACGGCGGTATCCACGTGTCCAGCTCCGCCAGCCGGGCCGGGAAGATCCGGCCCGCCTCGCGGATCAGCAGCGGCGCGAGGTCCGCCGCGCCGGAGCGCAGGGTGGTGATCAGCAGCGGCAGCCACGGCAGAAGGACCGCGTCCGGGAGCCGGCCGAAGGCGTTCGACACCGCCTCCACCACGACGTCCGCCAGCCCCGGCACGGGCTCCAGCGCGTGCACGAACCCGCTCAGGTAGCGCGGATAGGCGGGCACCACCAGCGGGTTGTCGAGCAGTTCCGCGCACCGGGACCGCAGCTCGGCGCGGGACAGGGTGCCGAGCTGTGCCTGTGCCGCCCACAGCAGGGCCGTCTTCTCCGGCTCGTCGGGGTGCGACTGGGCGACGGCCAGCTCCAGCTGCGCCCGGTCGCAGCCCAGGGACAGCGCCAGGCTCTCCATGCTGAACAGGAACCCGAGCATCGCCGCCACCTGGCCCACTCTCGCGTCCTCGTCGCGGAACGCGGTGGGCAGCAGCGTGCAGTAGTGGGCGTAACCGGTCTTGGCGAACTCCTCGATCCACGACGGCAGCGACGGCTCACTGGTGCGGTAGTACGCCAGCAGCGCCCGTACCCGGCGCAGTACCTCCGGGGCGCCGTCGACGCTGCGCTCGGCGGCGAGCACCTTCAGCGCGTGGGTGCCCAGTTCGTCGGCGAGACGGCGGCTGTTCAGGTACAGCGTCGCGTCCTCCACCGCCGCCAGCACCGTCGCCGCGGTCGCCCGCGGCCCGTACGCCTCGCGGCGCAGCCGCTGCTCCAGGACCTGCTCCAGGCTGACGCCCTCGTAGCCCAGCTCGATCAGCGCCCGCTGGTGGGTGCCGAGCGCGAGGTCCCAGGACTCCTGGATCGACCGCTCGCCGAGCCGCCGCTCACCCATGACGGTCCGGGCGGCGCCGTGCGGCAGCAGCCGCCGCAGCATCCACAGCACGTCGGAACAGCGCCCCAGCTCCGGCCGGGACGTCAGGTCCAGCAGGGCCCGCTGCACACCGCGCTGTCGCAGCTTCAGCCCCAGCGGTTCGAGCCGGTCGTAGACGTCGCGGGCGAGCGGAGGCAGCGCGTCGTAGCCGACCTGCCCGATCCGGTCGCCGCCCATCATGATCTCGACCAGCCGCCGCACGTCCCGCCGGCCGGGCACGCTGTCCTTCTCGATGCAGGTGACCGCCGCGTCCTGGAAGTCGTACGGGGTGGGCTTGGCCCGGTCCCGCATCCCGGCGAGGAGGATCGACGTCTCGAAGACGGCGATGGCGTCCGCGGTGGAGGCCAGGTAGCCGCTGCGGCGGGCGGCGCGCACGATCTCCACGGACCAGCCGAGCAGTTCGGCCTCGTCGAGGATGTCGAGGACGGGCGGCTCGCGGAGGAAACCGGAGAGCCGGTCGGTGCCGGCGGCCGGGTCACGGGGGTCCCGGGAGCCCGGGGGAGGGACCGCCGGGGCCGAGACGGCGGTCTTCGCGGCGGTCTTCCTGGCCGCCGTCTTCCCGGCGCCCGCCTGCCCGGCCAGCCGGTAGGGCTTCACCCGGGTGCGCCTGAGGGCCTTCGTCCACTCCGTCGCCGCGATCGACACCGAGCCGGACACCAGCCCGAACTGCGCCTCGATCGCGGCGTTGCTGGACGGGATCAGACCGTACTGCCAGGTCGTCGCCGTACGCGGGGAGATCTCGAAGGTGTCGGCGCCCGCCACCCCGAACTCCTCGACACGGCTGGCCGCGTGGAAGGCGCCGCAGACGTACAGGCAGTCCTCGGGGTCCGCCCCGGTGGCCGCGAGGTGTTCACGCATCCGGGTCCACATGTACCGCTCACGGTCCTCGTCCACCCGGACCCGGTCGGCGTCCCCGGGGGCGAGCCGCCGGAACAGGCTGCCGACGAGGAACATCACCTGGCGGTAGGTGTCATGGCCGCTGCCGCCGAGCGGCACCTCGACGTACTGGTGCCACCACTCCGACCAGTGCCGCACCTTGCCGTGGCGCAGGAGGTGCTCCTCCAGCTCCGCGAAGCGCGGCCGCAGGTCGCCGATCTCGACACCGACGGCCTCGCCGTGCAGCCCGCTCTCCTCGTCCACCGGCGCGGCGGGGTCGCCCTCGGCGGTCTCCGCCGTGCCCTCGCCGCGCGGGTCCCACTGGAAGACGTGGTCCGAGGAACGGTCGACCAGGACCAGTTCGACGCCGGGGGTGTCCAGCGCGTAGGCGATCGCCTGGTACTCGGCGGACGCCTCGGTGACCGGGGCGACGACCGACAGCGGCGCCCAGTCGGCGGGGAACCCGTCGACGTCCCCGGCGAACGCCTGCACCGCCACCGGCAGCCGGCAGTTGCGTAGCTCGGTCAGGAGCGGCGCCATGTCCTCGCACAGCTCCAGGTACACCACCTTCGGCTGCTTCTCGCGCAGGCGGCGGGCCATGGCGAGGGCGGAGGCGGGGGAGTGGTGGCAGACGGGGAAGATCTCCAGCGGCTCGCGCGCCGCGCGGTCGACGTCGTCGACCATGCCGAGCAGGATGCCCTCCAGGGCGTCCGGACCGCCCGCGAACTCGGTCGCCGCCGCGGTCAGTTCGTCCCGCAGCGCACCGAACGAGGTGCCTCGATCGGCGCTCACGACAGGGTGGCGATCGCGTCGCGGCCGCCGTCGAGGAACTCCGGCCAGTCCCCGCCCTCGGCCTTGCTGCGCGGCTCGACGACACCGTGCAGGTACTTGTTGAGGATGGCGAGGTCCTCGGGCTCGCGCCGGGTGAGGGAACCGACCAGCGAGGAGGCGAGCGTACGGGCGGTCAGGGCGCGCTCCCCGAAGAAGTTGCCGTGCAGGACGGCGTCCTCCAGCACGCCGATCTGCTCGGCCGTGGACAGCGCGGACTCCAGCTTCTCGTCGTCGCTGCCGGCGGCCGCCGCGGACGCCCGCAGGTCGGCGAAGCTCCGCAGCAGCACGTCGAGCAGGGTCGGCGGCACGTCCAGCTCGATCGAGTGGCGGCGCAGCAGCTCCTCGGTGCGGAACCGGACGATCTCCGCCTCGCTCTTCTTGTTCGTCACCACCGGGATGCGGACGAAGTTGAAGCGGCGCTTCAGGGCGGACGACAGGTCGTTGACACCCCGGTCGCGGCTGTTGGCCGTGGCGATGATCGAGAAGCCCGGCTTGGCGAAGACGATGTTGTCGCTGTCGGCGTCACTGCCCAGCTCGGGGACCGAGATGTACTTCTCGGACAGGATCGAGATGAGCGCGTCCTGGACGTCGCTCGTGGAGCGGGTCAGCTCCTCGAAGCGGCCGATGGCGCCCGTCTCCATCGCGGTCATGATCGGAGAGGGGATCATCGACTCCCGCGACTGGCCCTTGGCGATGACCATGGAGACGTTCCACGAGTACTTGATGTGGTCCTCGGTGGTGCCGGCCGTGCCCTGCACCACCAGCGTGGAGTTGCGGGAGATCGCGGCGGACAGCAGCTCGGCCAGCCAGCTCTTGCCCGTCCCCGGATCGCCGATGAGGAGCAGACCGCGGTCGGAGGCGAGCGTGACGATCGAACGCTCCACGAAGCTGCGGTCGCCGAACCACTTCTGCGCCACCTCGCGGTCCAGGCCGTCGGCCCGCTCGGAGCCGAGGACGAACAGCCGCACCATCTTCGGCGACAGGCGCCACGAGAACGGCTTGGGGTTGTCGTCGATCGACTCCAGCCAGTCGAGTTCCTCGGCGTACTTGATCTCGGCGGGGGCGCGCAGCAGGTCGGACATGAGGACATGGCCCTTCGTGAAGGAGGTGGGAAGGAAAGAGGAGGAGAGCGAGCGGGCGGCTCAGGTGAGGAACGTCTTCAGCTCGTGCACGAGCTTCTTGATGTGCCCGGAGATCACCGGAGTTCCGAGGTCCTTGAACTTCTCCCGGAACCACGGGTTGACGCTGCCGCGACCGGCGCTCGTCACCGAGCCGACGGGTATGAACTTCGCCCCCGAGCGGTGCACGGCCGCCATGGACTCGAACAGCTCGGTGTGCCGCCACTCGTAGAAGTCGGAGATCCACACCACGACCGTGTTGCGCGGTTCGGCGATCTTCGGCTGGGCGAGCGCCATCGCCACCGTGCCGTCGGTACCGCCGCCGAGCTTGGTGCGCAGCAGCGTCTCGAACGGGTCGTGCGCCCACGGTGTCAGGTCCAGCGCCTGCGTGTCGTAGGCGATGAGGTGTACGTCGACCTTCGGCAGTCCGGCGAAGATGGACGCGAGGATGGTGCAGTTGACCATCGAGTCGACCATGGAGCCCGACTGGTCCACGACCACGATCAGGCGCTGCGGGGTCGTCTTGCGGCTGGTGTGCCGGTAGTAGAGGCGGTCGACGTAGAGCCGCTCCTCCTGCGGGTCCCAGTTGGTGAGGTTCTTCCAGATGGTGCGGTCGATGTCGAGGTTGCGGTAGACGCGCTTCGGCGGGACGGAACGGTCGAGTTCGCCGACCGTGGCCTTCTCCACCTGGGTGCGCAGCACCGCGCCGACCTCGTCGACATAGCGGCGGATGAGGGACTTGGCGTTGGCGAGGGCCACGCCGGAGAGGTTGTCCTTGTCGCGCAGGAGCTGCTCGATCAGAGACATGCTCGGGGTGAGCCGCGCCGCCAGTCGCGGGTCGGCGAGCACCTCGCGCAGCCGCATCCGCCGCACCAGGCCGGCCTCGATGTCGTTGAGGTCGGGTCCGATCGGGGGCACGAGGCGGGTCAGGTCGGGCGTGGGACCGCCGAAGCCGGTGCCGGTCGGGCTGACGCCGGCGCCTGGGCGGCCTCCGCCGCCGGTGCTCCCGCGTCCGCCGCGCAGCTCGCCGGGGCGGCAGCCCAGCGCCCGCTCCAGCCAGCCCGCGTCGGCCTGCCACTGCGCGAGCTGACCGGCGGTGACCGCGCCGGGGCGGGTGGCGAAGACGTTGAGCAGCACCTTGGAGGCGAGGGCGGCGCGGCGGACCTCGGCGGCCCGGTCGCGGGAGCCGTCCTCCTCCGGCTCGGGGGTCATCAGGCCGTCGAACGCGTCGGCCAGCTCGGGGTGGCGCTGCACGACGGAGTCGACGGAGGCGTCCGGGTCGAGCAGGGCGGGCGGCAGCCCGATGTCCTCCACGACGGCGAGACTCGCCGCCTCAAGCCCGGCCTGCTCCTCGGAGTCGAAGAGCCGCGCGAGCAGCCGCCAGTACAACACCTGCCGCCGGTTCTCACCGGCGTCGGGGACGGGGCCGCCGGAGGGGTTGGGGTCGGCTGAGGGGACGGGGCCGGCCGAGGGAGCGGGTTCGGGGGCGGGAGTCTGTCCCGTTGTGGGCCCGGTCACTTGCGCAGCAGCTTTCCGGCGCGCTCACGCAGTACCGTCACCGCGTCCGTGGCGGCCTTCTCCGCCCGCACCCCCGCCTTGTCGGCCGTACCGCCCGCCCAGGCGCCCGCGTGCACGGCGACCGGCTTCTTCCGCACCGTCTTCTCCACGGCGAGCGGCTGGAGCAGGAACTCCCCGGCGTCCCAGCGCAGCAGCCCCAGGCACGCGGTGGACGCGGCGACGGCCTCCGGCGTCAGCGGACCGGCGGCCGGTACCCGGGCCGTGTCGACGGCGAGACGCCGCCCGGCGACCTCGAAGGCGACCGCGCCGTCCTCCTCCTCCCGTACGGCGGCGTACCCCTCCAGCAGCACCGGCACGGCGATCCGCGCCGGGTGCCGGTCGAGCGGCGCCGTCGGGAAGGGCACGGCGGCCGGCAGCGCCACCCGGGCGGTGGCGAAGGCGTCGGCGGCCTCACCCGCGCGGGCCCGCGCGTCGTCCCAGATCAGGTCGCCCGCGTCGGTGACGGGCATCGCGTCGAGCTCCATCGCCCGGCCTTCGCCGACCGCCGCCAGCAGCGACATGTGCGGCCGGAGCAGCTGCCACAGCCCCGCCCCGACGACGGTGTCCGGCTTGGGCGCGGAGACGGAGGCCCGCACCAGCCGGGCCGTCCCGCCGTCGGCGGGCTCGAACACGGCGTGCACCTGGGCCTGGACGGCGGTGGCGTGTTCCTGCACGTCGACGCCGAGCGGCAGCAGCCGGCCGGTCGCCTCCGTCGTCACCGGGGCGGTGTCCGCGCCGGGCACGGTCAGCAGCAGCCCGCGCGACCACAGGTCGGCCCACCGGCGTACCGGGACGCGCTCCAGGGTCGCTCCCGGGCACGATGCGGCGAGTTCGGCGGCGAACCCGTCGAGCAGCGTGGCGAGCCGGCGCAGCGCCGGGTCGGGCAGCAGCGCGGCGACGACGGGCGCGGCCCCGGCGACCAGGTCCTGATCGATACCGCGCCAGCCGGCCCGGACGAGGTCGGCCAGCCAACCGCGGGCGGCGGAACGGAGGTTCGCCGCGTGTTCCTCGCCCCTGGTCCCGGCAGGCGGCTCCCCGGCTCCCGGCCGGCCGGTGATCTCGTCGACGCGGGCGCCGAGCGCGTCGTGCGCCGAGCCGAGCAGGGCGATCCGCGCGGCGGCGAGCGCGACGAGGTGGTCCTCGCCAGCGGCGCCGGCGCCCGCCTTCTCGGCCGCC
>NZ_JAVRHI010000198.1:0-3640 GCF_034105845.1 Streptomyces sp. CRN 30
GCCCCGAACGGCCGGGCCGGACGGGCGTGCCGGGCGTGCCGTACGGCGGGCGGCGGCCGGTCCGGGCGCCCCGCGCCGCACGCCTCGGCGAGCGGGTCCTCCAGCCAGTCGCCGAGCGTCGTGAGGTCGTCGAGGGAGAGCGCGGGCCGGGCCTGTACGTCCTCCAGGCAGACGCCCTCCGGGGAGACCACCGCCAGCGCCTCGACCCAGGCGCCGTCGGTGAAGCGCAGCCGTACGTCGAACCAGGAGGCGGTACCGCCGTCCTCCCGCACGTTCCACGCGTGCCGCACGGAGACGTCGCCGTCGGCGGGGAGGCGGTCGGACAGCCGGAGGGAACGGTGGACGCTGGAGGCATCGGGCACTCCCGGAACGTAACCGCATGATCACATTCCATACGAACAACACACGCGTCCCGGGCCGCGCAGCACCCTGTCAGCCGACCGTGAGCGGTGCGAAGCTGGACTTGTCAGCGACTCCCGCCGAAGGAGTTGTGCCGTGCTGCGTGTCGCCGTCGTCGGCTCGGGACCGAGCGGGTGCTACACCGCGCAGAGCCTCGTCCAGCAGGACGCGGAGGTGCGCGTCGACGTCCTGGACCGCCTGCCCTGCCCGTACGGGCTGGTGCGGTACGGGGTGGCGCCCGACCACGAGAAGATCAAGTCGTTGCAGGGCGCCCTGCGGACCGTCCTGGAGCACGAGCGGGTGCGTTTCCTCGGCGGTGTCCCCGTCGGCCCCGGCGGCGTCCCCGCGGACCTGCTGCGGCGGCTGTACCACGCGGTGGTGTACTGCGTCGGCGCCGCCGCCGACCGGCGCCTCGGCGTCCCGGGCGAGGACCTGCCGGGCAGCTGGCCGGCGACGGAGTTCGTGTCCTGGTACAGCGCCCATCCGGACGCGGCCGACGGCGGTTACGTGCGGGGCGCCCGGACGGCGGTCGTCGTCGGCATGGGCAACGTCGCCGTGGACGTCGTACGCATCCTGGCGCGCGGCGCGGCCGAGCTGAGCGGCACCGACATGCCCGAGGCCGCGCTCAGGGCGCTGGCCGCCGGCCGGGTGCGGGAGATCCACATGGTCGGGCGGCGCGGCCCGTCCCAGGCCCGGTTCACCACCAAGGAGCTGCGGGAACTCGGCGCGCTGCCGGACACCGAGGTACTGGCCGACCCGGCGGAGGCGGCGCTGGACCCGGCGTACCGCGACCCGTCCGCGCTGCCCGCCGCCGCGCGGCGCAACGTGGAGGTGGTACGCGGCTGGGCCGCCGCCGCGTCCGGCGCGGTCACGGGGCGGCCGGGCCGTGCGACGCGCCGCATCCGGCTGCGTTTCCACCTCCGGCCCGTCGAACTGCTCGCCCGTGCCGGACGGGTGGGCGCCGTGCGGTTCGAGCGGACGGTCCCGGACGGCGACGGCGGGGTGACCGGCACCGGACGGTACGAGGAGATCGAGGCGCAGCTCGTGCTGCGGTCGGTGGGGTACCGGGGGGTGGCGCCGCAGGGGCTGCCGTTCGACACCGCGAACGGCACGGTGCCGCACCTGGCCGGACGGGTCGTCCGCGCGGGTGCCGTCGTGCCGGGGGTGTACGTCGCCGGGTGGATCAAGCGCGGCCCCACCGGCGTCATCGGCACCAACCGCCCGTGCGCGAAGGAGACGGTGACGTCGCTGCTGGCGGACGCGGGTCTGCTCGCGGGCGCGGACGTGCCGGGCGGCGATCCGCTGACCGCCCTCCGCGCGGAGGGCGTGGAGCCCGTCGAGTGGGCGGGGTGGCGGGCCATCGAGCGGGCGGAGGCGGAGCTGGGCGCCGCCCTCGGCCGCACCGTGGTCAAACTGCCCGACTGGGAGTCGCTGCTGACGGCGGCACGGGCCGGGTCCCGCTAGACGTACCGGGGGGCGTACTGGGGGGGCGTACCCGGGGGGCGAGTGTGCCGCCGGGGCGGTCACACGGCGGCAACACAGCGGAAATCAACAAACTGTTCAAGGCTCCTACGGTCCTTGGCTGTTCGGTCTTTTCCGGCCACAGCCCTACCCGCAGCCCAGGAGCGCCCATGGCAACGACCCCTTCCGTGCACCCCGTGGACGAGGTGCCACCCGTACGGCAGTTGGCCGCCTTCGGCCTCCAGCACGTGCTCGCGATGTACGCGGGCGCGGTCGCCGTCCCGCTGATCGTGGGCGGCGCGATGAAGCTGCCGCCCGCGGACCTGGCGTACCTGATCACCGCCGACCTGCTGGTGTGCGGCGTCGCCACGCTCCTCCAGTGCATCGGCTTCTGGCGCTTCGGCGTCCGGCTGCCGATCATGCAGGGCTGCACGTTCGCCGCCGTCTCCCCCATGGTCATGATCGGCACGACGGGCGGCGGGCTGCCCGCGATCTACGGCGCGGTGATCGTCGCCGGACTCGCGATCATGCTGTTGGCGCCGGTCTTCGGACGGCTGCTGCGGTTCTTCCCGCCGCTGGTGACCGGCACGGTGATCCTGATCATCGGCGTCTCGCTGATGCCGGTCGCGGGCAACTGGGTCGCTGGCGGCTCCGGTGCGGAGGACTTCGGCGACCCGGGGAACATAGCCCTCGCCGCGTTCGTCCTCGTGGTGGTGCTCGCCGTCCAGCGGTTCGCGCCGCCGTTCCTCAGCCGGATCGCGGTGCTGCTCGGCATCGCCGTCGGACTGGCGGTCGCTGTGCCGTTCGGGTTCACCGACTTCAGCGGCGTCTCCGACGCGGGCTGGGTCGGGATCAGCACGCCGTTCCACTTCGGCGCGCCGGCGTTCGAGGCGTCGGCGATCGTGTCGATGCTGGTGGTGGCGCTGGTCTGCATGACCGAGACGACCGGTGACTTCATCGCGGTCGGTGAGATGACCGGCCGTCCGGCGGAGCCGCGCTCCCTCGCCGACGGACTGCGCGCCGACGGACTGTCCACCGTCCTCGGCGGTGTCTTCAACACCTTCCCGTACACGGCGTTCGCGCAGAACGTCGGGCTCGTCGGCATGACCCGGGTGCGCAGCCGCTGGGTGGTCGCCGCGGCGGGCGGCATGCTGGTGCTGCTCGGTCTGCTGCCCAAGCTGGGCGCGGTGGTGGCGGCGATACCCGCGCCGGTGCTCGGCGGGGCGGGCGTGGTGATGTTCGGGACGGTGGCGGCCAGCGGCCTGCGGACCCTCGCGCGGGTCGAGTTCGAGGGCAACCACAATCTGACGGTGGTGGCCGTGTCCCTGGCGGTCGGCCTGCTCCCGGTCGGCGTGCCGACGGTCTACGACGCGTTCCCCGACTGGTTCCAGACGGTGATGCACAGCGGCATCAGCGCGGGGTGCCTGACGGCGATCGTGCTGAACCTGCTCTTCAACCACCTGCCCGGGAAGGGGGCGCAGGCGGTGGACACGCCGACGGACGCGGCAACGGACACGGCAACGGACACGGGAGCCGCTGGGCCGTCGGAGAAGGTCGTCTAGTCCGCCGGTCCGCCTGCCCGCCGGTCCACCGGCCCGTCAGTCCGTCGCCGGGCCGGTTGCCGCCTGCTCCCGCTGATAAGCCGTATACGCGGCCCGCAGGGCCGTGCCCGGCCAGTCGGCGGGGAGCAGGTCCGGCGGGAGCACCGGGTCGGCCAGCAGGTGCCGGACGGCCGCCGCGAACGCGGTGAGCCGGTCCGCCGGCCGCCGCGCGGCGGCCA
>NZ_JAVRHI010000199.1:0-4783 GCF_034105845.1 Streptomyces sp. CRN 30
CCGCCCGCACCGGCCTCGCGGAGCTGGGGACGGCGTGGCGGGAGGCGTCGGCGGCGGCCCGCGCGGCGCTCGCGGAGTCCCGGTTCGGACCGGTGGCCGAGTGGGCGTCGATCGGCCCGTACCGCCTGCTCACGGCGGTCCCCCGGGAGGCGGCACCGGACCCGGCCGTGGCGGCCCTGCTCTCCCCCGCCCACCGGGAGCTGGCCCGCACCGCGGAGGTCTACCTGGACCGGGCAGGCCAGGCCGGCCGCACCGCCGCCGAGCTGGGCATCCACCGCCAGACCCTCTACTACCGGCTCTCCCGCGTCGAACAGCTCACCGGCCTGGACCTCGACGACGGCGAGGACCGGCTGCTGCTGCACATGGCGCTCAAGGCGTGCCGCCTGCGCCGCGGATCACCTGGCGCAGCCCCTCGGTGAGCTGCTCCGCCTCCGGAGCGGTCTTCGGGTCGAAGGTCCACTGGGCCATCAGCCCCATCATCAGCGTCGTGTAGAAGGCGCCGAGCGTGTCCACGGTCTCCTCCGGCACGTCCTCCTCACGGCCGCCCATGAAGAGCGTGACCAGTCCGCGGGAGCCTTCGCGCTGGGCACGGGCGAGGTGGTCGCGGACCTCGGGCAGCCGGTCGCCCATGGTGACGATCTCCATGCTGAGCCGCCACATCGACCCCGGGTCGCGCATGGTGCCGACGATGTTCGACCAGGCCGAGGCGAACCGCTCCAGCGAGCCGGGGGCGCCGTGCACCTCGCCGTCGAACGCCTCCGACAGGTTCTCGACCATCGCCACGTACGCCTGCGCGAGGAGCGCGTCCTTCGAGCCGTAGTGGTAGCCGATCGACGCCAGGTTGGTGCCGGACTCCTTGACGATGTCGCGCGCGGTCGTCCGCACGAATCCCTTGGCGAGCAGGCAGCGCTGGGCGCCTTCGAGCAGATCCTCACGGTGTCCCATGGCGCCACCCTACCCCTCGATCCATACGTATGTCTTAAACAAACGTCATAGACAACTGTTTAAGACGTGCGTATGGTCACCGCCATGACGACAACCCCGTCCCTCGCCGGACGCCGTGAATGGACCGCGCTCGGCGTGCTGATGCTGCCGCTGCTGCTGGTCTCGATGGACGTCTCCGTCCTGTACTTCGCCATCCCCGCGATCAGCGCCGACCTCGAACCGAGCGGCACCCAGCAGCTCTGGATCTTCGACATCTACGGCTTCGTCCTGGCCGGCCTGCTGATGACGATGGGCGCGCTCGGCGACCGCGTCGGCCGCCGCCGGCTGCTGCTGATCGGCGCCGCGGCCTTCGGTGCCGCCTCCCTGGTCGCGGCCTACGCGCACACCGCCGAGACCCTGATCGCCGCCCGCGCGGTGCTCGGCGTCGGCGGCGCGACGCTCATGCCGACCACGGTCGCGCTGGTCCGCTCGATGTTCACCGACGCAGGGCAGCGCGCCAAGGCGATCGGACTGTGGTCGGCGGTGATGACGGGCGGCGTGGCCCTCGGCTCGGTGCTCAGCGGTGTCCTGGTGGAGCACTTCTGGTGGGGCTCGGTCTTCCTGGTCAACCTGCCCGCGATGGTCCTGCTGCTCGTCCTCGGCCCGGTCCTGCTCCCCGAGTCGCGCGACCCGGCCCCGGGCCGCTTCGACTGGCCGAGCGTCCCGCTCTCCCTGGCCGCGGTGCTCCCCGTGGTCTACGGCCTCAAGGAGATCCCCTCCGAGGGGTTCCACGTCCGCTACGTCATGTCGATCACCGTGGGCCTGCTCTTCGCCGCCCTCTTCGTCCACCGCCAGCGGACGGCACCGTCCCCGATGATCTCCCCGGCGCTGCTGCGGGGCCGGGGCTTCGCACCGTCCCTCGTCCTGAACGCCGTCACCATGTTCGGGATGATGGGCTCGGCCTACTTCACCACGCAGTACATCCAGTCGGTCCTGGACAAGAGCGCGATGGAGGCGGCGCTGTGGGCGCTGCTCCCCTCGGTGCCGATCGGCTTCGCCGCGCCGTTCGCGGCCCACCTGGTGCGGAAGGGCGTCGATCGCGCGCATGTCGTGACGGCCGGGTTCGCCGCCGCCGCATGCGGCTACGTGATCCTCACGGCCGCCGGGACGGACTCCCTCACCGTCGTACTGATCGCCTGCGCGGTACTCGCCTCGGGCGTCACCGCGGTGATGTCCCAGATCATGGACCTCGCCCTGAGCACGGCCCCGGTGGAGCGGGCGGGCGCGGCGTCCTCGCTGATGGAGACCGGCGCGGAGTTCGGCGGGGCGATGGGGATGGCGCTCCTCGGCTCCATCGGTACGGCCGTCTACCGCCACGGCGTCCCGGACTCGGCCCCTGCCGCGGCCCACGAGACACTCGGCGGCGCCCTGGCCGTCGCGGACCATCTGCCGGGACGCACGGGAGACGCCCTGGCAGCGGCGGCCCGCGAGGCGTTCACCGACGGGATGCGGGGGGCGGCGATCGCGGCGGCGGCGGTGCTGGTGCTGGCGGCGGTCATGGCGGCGATGACCCTGCGCGCTGCCAGGAAGAAGACCGCGTCCTTCAGCCCGTCCGGCATCTGAGCCCGTCCGGCGTTTGAGGACAAGGCCCGCAGGGCCGGAGCGGGGGTCCGGGGGCGGCAGCCCCCGGACCACGGTCACCTCAGACCAGGTTGACCGATCGAGCGGACGTCGCGCCGATCTCGGCCGCGACCTCCCCCAGCACCCCGGCGGCGACGGAGTCGTCGACGGTCAGCACGGCGAGCGCCTCGCCACCGACCGTCGCACGGGCGACCTGCATGCCCGCGATGTTGATGCCCGCCTCGCCGAGGATGCGCCCGACCGTGCCGACGACACCGGGACGGTCCTCGTAGCGCAGGACGACCATGTGCTCGGCGAGCGCCAGGTCCACGTCGTACTCGCCGACGGCGACGATCTTCTGGAGGTGCTTGGGACCGGCGAGCGTGCCGGAGACCGACACCTCCTCGCCATTGGCCAGCGTGCCGCGCACCGTCACGACGTTGCGGTGCTCGGCCGACTCGGAGCTGGTCGTCAGCCGGACCTCTACGCCGCGCTCCTGGGCGAACAGCGGGGCGTTGACGTAGGAGACGGTCTCCTCGACGACGTCCTCGAAGACACCCTTGAGCGCGGACAGCTCCAGGACCTTCACGTCGTGCTGGGTGATCTCGCCGTAGACCTCGACGTCCAGGCGGACGGCGACCTCACCGGCGAGCGCGGTGAAGATCCGGCCGAGGTGCTCGGCGAGCGGCAGACCGGGCTTGACGTCCTCGGCGATGACGCCGCCCTGGACGTTGACCGCGTCCGGGACCAGCTCACCGGCGAGGGCGAGACGCACCGACTTGGCGACGGCGATACCGGCCTTCTCCTGCGCCTCGTCGGTGGAGGCACCGAGGTGCGGCGTGGCGACGACCTGGTCGAACTCGAAGAGCGGGGAGTCCGTGCAGGGCTCCTTGGCGTACACGTCGAGGCCGGCGCCGGCGACGCGGCCCTCCTTGAGCGCCGCGTACAGCGCCTGCTCGTCGACGATGCCGCCGCGCGCGGCGTTGACGATGCGGACGCTCGGCTTGACCTTGCGCAGCGCCTCGTCGCCGATGAGTCCGAGGGTCTCGGGGGTCTTCGGCAGGTGGACGGTGATGAAGTCGGAGACTTCGAGCAGCTCGTCAAGCGAGAGGACCTTGACGCCCATCTGCGCGGCCCGCGCGGGCTGCACGTACGGGTCGTAGGCGACGACCTTCATGCCGAACGCGGACATGCGCTGCGCGACGAGGGCGCCGATGCGGCCGAGGCCGACGACGCCGAGGGTCTTCTCGGCCAGCTCGACGCCGGTGTACTTGCTGCGCTTCCACTCGCCGTTCTTCAGCGCGGCGTTGGCCTGCGGGATGTTGCGGGCGGTGGCGACGATCAGGCCGCAGGCCAGCTCGGCGGCGGTCACGATGTTGGAGGTCGGCGCGTTGACGACCATCACGCCGGCCTTGGTGGCGGCGGAGACGTCCACGTTGTCCAGGCCGACACCGGCGCGCGCGACGACCTTCAGCTTGCCGGCGGCGGCGATGGCCTCGGCGTCGACCTTGGTCGCGGAGCGGACCAGGATCGCGTCCACGTCGGCGATGGCCGGCAGCAGTTCGGCGCGGTCGGCTCCGTTGCAGTGCCGGATCTCGAAGTCCGGACCGAGCGCGTCCACGGTCGCGGGCGACAGCTCTTCAGCGATGAGTACGACAGGTTTCGAGCTCACGTGAGTCCTCACAAGTCCAATGCGGACGGCCGTCCCGACGGCCGCAGGCGGTGGAGGGATGCTTGCCGCGTGGAAGACGCACGACGCTGTGGGCCTGACGCGTATTAGTGCAGCAGTGTAGTTGCGCGGCGGAGGTCGTCTTGCGCCTCTGCGGAAGGATCACCCGTCCGGGGCTGGACGGGCTGGACAACGCCGCGTCCACGGCGCCGCCCCGGTCCGCCGAAGGGGCCGGAGCGGCGAAGCTCCGGCCCCCACGGCCCTGAGGCTTACGCCTCCTCGTCGACCCAGCTCATGAGCTTGCGCAGCTCCTTGCCGGTGGTCTCCAGCAGGTGCTCGCTGTCCTGCTTCTTGTACTCGTTGTACTTCTTCAGACCGCCGTGGTACTCGTCCATCCAGTTCTTGGCGAAGGTGCCGTCCTGGATCTCACCGAGGACCTTCTTCATCTCGGCCTTGGTGGCGTCGGTGATGATCCGCGGGCCGGTGACGTAGTCGCCCCACTCGGCGGTCTCGGAGATCGACCAGCGCATCTTCTCCAGGCCGCCCTCGTACATGAGGTCCACGATCAGC